>CALRVO020000107.1:0-9766 GCA_943371595.1 Sphingomonas paucimobilis | reverse complement strand
TCCGCCGGATGACGGCGCCCGCTGACCTGCGCGAGTACGACGACAAGATCGCCGAGGTGCGCGCCCGCAAGGAGGGTGCCATCGACGGTCAGGACTTCGAGGCCGCGGCGCGCCTGCGCGACGAGGAGAAGCAGCTCATGCTGCGCAAGTCCGAGCGCGAGAAGCAGTGGCGTGCCGGCGACATGGACGAGGTCGCCGAGGTCGACGAGGAGCTCATCGCCGAGGTCCTCGCCGTCGCCACCGGCATCCCGATCGTCAAGCTCTCCGAGGAGGAGTCGACCCGGCTGCTCAACATGGAGGAGGAGCTCCACAAGCGCGTCATCGGCCAGGACGAGGCCGTCAAGGCGATCTCCCGGGCCATCCGCCGTACGCGGGCGGGCCTCAAGGACCCCAAGCGCCCCGGCGGGTCGTTCATCTTCGCCGGCCCCTCGGGTGTCGGCAAGACGTGGCTGTCCAAGACGCTGGCCGACTTCCTGTTCGGCGACGAGGACTCCCTCATCCAGCTCGACATGTCGGAGTTCAGCGAGAAGCACACCGTCTCGCGGCTCTTCGGCTCGCCTCCGGGCTACGTCGGCTACGAGGAGGGTGGCCAGCTCACCGAGAAGGTGCGCCGCAAGCCGTTCTCGGTGGTGCTCTTCGACGAGGTCGAGAAGGCCCACCCCGACATCTTCAACTCGCTGCTGCAGATCCTCGAGGAAGGTCGCCTGACCGACTCGCAGGGCCGGGTCGTCGACTTCAAGAACACCGTCATCATCATGACGACCAACCTCGGCACGCGTGACATCAACAAGTCGATCCACCTGGGCTTCAACCAGAGCGGTGACGCGGCCGGCTCCTACGAGCGGATGAAGGGCAAGGTGCAGGACGAGCTCAAGCAGCACTTCCGCCCCGAGTTCCTCAACCGCGTCGACGAGATCGTCGTCTTCCCGCCGTTGACCAAGGAGCAGATCGTCCACATGGTCGACAACATGATCGCCTCGGTCGAGCTGCGGATGCGTGACCGCGACATGCGCATCGAGCTGACGCAGGCGGCCAAGGACCTGCTGGCCGAGCGTGGGTTCGACCCGGTCCTCGGTGCTCGTCCGCTGCGCCGCACGGTGCAGCGCGAGATCGAGGACTCGATGGCCGAGAAGATGCTCTTCGGCGAGGTCGGTCCCGGTCAGATCGTGCTGGTCGACGTCGAGGGCGAGGGCCCGAGCGCGACCTTCACCTTCAAGGGCCAGAAGGTCGGCGAGCTGCCCGACCTGCCGCCGTTCGAGACCGCCGACGTCGGTGGCATCGACCTCGGCAAGCCGTCCGAGGACGGCCCGGTCGACATCAAGAAGGCCCCGCCCGGCGAGGCCGAGGGTGGCGCCGCCGGGGCCGCCGGCCCGGGTACCGGCACCCTCTGATCCACCGCTCCTCCCGCTGACCCGTCGTACACGTACGACGGGTCAGCGGCTTTTTCAGCCCTGCCCGGTGTGGAGGCGCGCGGCCTGGCGGGTCAGGTGGTCGCGCTCGGCGAGGTTGGGGGCGCGTGCCGCGGCCTCGGCGTAGAGGCGGGCGGCCGTCGCGAGGTCGCCCTCGCGCTCGTGGAGGTACGCCGCCACGGCGGTGTAGCGGGGGAGCGAGGGGTCCAGCGCGGCCAGGGCCGCCAGGCCCGCCCGGGGGCCGTCAGCCTCCCCGACCGCGACGGCGCGGTTGAGTCGGACGACCGGGCTGTCGGTCAGCCGCACGAGCTCGTCGTACCACTCGACGACCTGGACCCAGTCGGTCTCCTCGGCGCGCGGGGCGTCGGCGTGCAGCGCGGCGACGGCCGCCTGCGCCTGGTACTCGCCGAGCCGGTCGCGGGCCAGCGCCGCCTGCAGGACCTCGACCCCCTCGGCGATCGCGGTGGTGTCCCAGCGGCTGCGGTCCTGCTCGGCGAGCGGCACCAGGGAGCCGTCGCCGGTGGTGCGGGCGGCGCGGCGGGCGTGGTGGAGCAGCATCAGCGCCAGCAGGCCCGCCACCTCCGGGTGGTCGACCACGGCCGCCAGCTGCCGGGTCAGCCGGATCGCCTCGGCGGCCAGGTCGACGTCGCCGGAGTAACCCTCGTTGAAGATCAGGTAGAGCACCCGCAGGACCGTGGCGACGTCACCCGGCTGGTCGAGCCGCACGGCCGAGACCGTGCGCTTGGCGCGGCTGATGCGCTGCGCCATCGTCGCCTCCGGCACCAGGTAGGCCGCGGCCACCTGGCGCGTCGTCAGCCCACCGACGGCGCGCAACGTGAGCGCGACCGCCGACGACGGGGTCAGCGACGGGTGGGCGCACCGGAAGTAGAGCTGCAGGGTGTCGTCGGCGCCCGGCACGGGCCCGGGGTCCGGCTCGTCCGCCTCGCGCTCCTCCCGACGGCGCCGGGCGGCCTCGGACCGGGTCGCGTCGAGGAACCGGCGCCAGGCGACGGTGACCAGCCAGGCCCTCGGGTCGCGCGGCGGGTCGTCCGGCCAGGTGCGCAGCGCCTCGACCAACGCGTCCTGCACGGCGTCCTCGGCCGCCGCGAAGTCGGCCCCGCGGCGGACGAGGACACCGAGCACCTGGGGCGTGAGCGTGCGCAGCAGCAGCTCGTCGACCGTGTCGCTCACCGGTGCCCCACCTCGCGGCTCACTCCTCGATGGTCGGGGGCTCGGCCATGAACGGCCGCACCTCGAGCCACTCGTGGATCGGCTTCCCACCCGCGCCCGGCGCGGCCGAGAGCTCGGCGGCGAGCTCGTAGGCACGCTCGGGGGTGTCGACGTCGATCGCCATCCACCCGGCGATCACGTCCTTGGTCTCGGCGAACGGACCGTCGGTCACCGGCGGCTTGCCCTCCCCGCCGTACTGGACCCACAGGCCGTCGGGCGACAGCGCCTGGGCGTCCACGAACTCCCCGGTCTCCTCCAGACGCGTCGCGAAGTCCTGCATGTAGCGGATGTGGTCGGACACCTCCTGCGGCGTCCACCGGTCCATCGGGACGTCGTTGACCCCTGTGGGTGCGCCGCGGTAGTGCTTGAGCAACAGGTACTTGGCCATCGTGGTCCTCCTCGGTGTGGGTGCGGCCCATCCTGGCCGCCCTCGCACCTGGGACGGAGCCGCCGCCCCGTTCTCGACATCAGCCTCAGGGGAGGGCGTAGGTGTCGGGGCCGACCCGGGCGACCAGGGCGTCGTCGAGCAGGCCTGCCAGGCACCGGGTGCGCTGAGGCTCGTCGCTCCAGGCGGCGTCGAGCGCGCTGCGGTGCACGGGGCCGTGACTGTCGCGCAGCACCGCGAGCAGCCGGCCGCGGCACTGCCGGTCGGTGCCGGCCCAGGCCTGGGCCCGCCGCGGCGGACCGTCGTACGCCGGGGACCCGGCCGCACGCCACGCGCACTGCTCCGCGAGGGGGCAGTCGGTGCACCGGGGGGTGGCCGCGGTGCAGACCAGCGCGCCGAGCTCCATCACCGCGACCGCCCACGTCGCCGCGGTCGCCTCGTCGTCGGGCAGCAGCCCGGCGGCCAGGTCGCGCTCGGCGCGGGTGACCGAGGTGCCCGGGAACTCCACGCCCGAGACGGCGCGGGCGAGGACCCGACGCACGTTGGTGTCGAGCACGACGTGGCGGCGGCCGTAGGCGAAGCTCGCGACCGCGGCGGCCGTGTAGTCGCCGACCCCCGGCAGTGCGAGGAGGTCGTCGTAGGAGTCGGGGACGACCCCGCCGTGGTGCTCGACGATGGCCGCGGCCGCGCCGTGCAGCCGCAGGGCCCGGCGCGGGTAGCCGAGGCGGCCCCAGGCTCGCACGGCCTCGCCGGTCGGCTCCGCGGCCAGGTCGGCCGGGGTCGGCCAGCGCTCCAGCCACGCCTCGTGCACGGGCAGCACCCGCGCCACCGGGGTCTGCTGCAGCATCAGCTCCGAGACGAGCACCGACCAGGCCGACGCCTCGGCCCGACGCCACGGCAGGTCTCGCTGGTGCTCGGCGTACCAGGTCAGGACGGGCTCGTGGAGCGACGACTCGGGCACCCGATGATTGTCCCTGCGGTGTGGCACCGCCGCTGGGGCCGGGTGGCTGACTAGCGTCAGGTCACATGTCGACCCGCAGGCCACCAGCGCGCACGCCGCTGCCCCGTGGGGTCTACTGGCGCCGTCGTGCGATGGTCGCCGGCACCGCGGTGCTGCTGGTCGTCGCCACCGTCGACCTGGTCAACGGCGACGATCCGGCACCCCCCGGCGACACCGCCCAGCAGGTCGTCGCCACCCCGCAGGCCACGCCCTCCGACGAGGCGGTCGGCGACGGAGCGACGGACGGCGCCGACGGGACCGGCAAGGCCGGCAAGAAGCGCAAGAAGAAGAAGGCCGACGAGCCGGTCGTGCCCGCCTACACCCCGCCGCCGGCACCCCCGCCGGCCGAGCCGGACGGGCCCTGCGACGACGCCGACGTCGTCGTGACCCCGGTGATGGGACCCGTGGTCGCCGGTCGACCGGTCCTGGTCACCCTCGAGCTGCGCACCGTCGAGGACGAGGCGTGCACGTGGACGGTCAACCGCGAGCACCTCGCCTACAAGATCACCGACGGCGACGACGACGTGTGGTCGAGCAGCCACTGCCCGCGCCAGGTGCCCGAGGACGACGTCGTCGTACGCCGCGACCTCACCACCACCTACCGGATCGCCTGGAGCGGGCGGCTCTCGAGCCGTGACTGCCCGGTCTCGATGGACTACGCCCCGCCGGGCGACTACGCCGTGCAGGCGGCCGCGATCGGTGGCGAGCCCTCGGAGGTGGTGCCGTTCACGCTCACCGACCCGGCCGACGTCGCGCCGGTCGAGCCGGCCGGGCCGCCGGTGCCGGAGACGTCGACGGGCACGAAGGGCAAGAAGAAGGACAAGGGCGACGGCAAGAACAAGGGCAAGAAGAACAGGGATCGGCAGACCGCAGCCTCTGGCGGCTAGGTCCTCGGCCGGTAGTCGTCGACCTCACCAGGTCTCGACGCCGGTTCGCGACCTCGTTCCTCGGTCGGCGACCCGGACGCTCGACCACCATCAGCGCTTCGTGTGAGGAAGCCACGCGCTCCTTCGTCGCGCGTGCGTCCTCACACGTAGCGCTCGAGGATGGTCGACTCGGCCAGTCGCGAGAGTCCCTCGCGCACGCTGCGGGCGCGCAGCTCGCCGACGCCGTCGACGATCTGGAGGTCGTCGATGCCGGCCGACAGCAGCTTCTGCAGGGTGCCGAAGTGCTCGACCAGCCGGTCGACCACGGGCGCAGGCAGGCGCGGGACCTTGGCCAGCAGCCGGTAGCCACGGGGCGCGACGGCGCCGTCGAGGTGCTCGGCCGTGCCGAGGCCGAGGACCCGGGCGGCGGAGGCGGGGTCGACGAGCTCGGTGGCCGACAGGGCCTCGAGCCGGCCGAGGAGGACCTCGGGGCTCTTGGTACGTCGCCCGCCGGGGACGTAGTCGCGGATGACCAGCTCGCGCTCGGCGTCGACGCCGGTGACGAGCTCCTCGAGCTGCAGGGAGAGCAGACGGCCGTCACTGCCGAGCTCGAGCACGTAGTCCTCGATCTCGCGGGCGATCCGGGTCACCATCTCGAGGCGCTGGGCGACCACGGCGACGTCGCGGACGGTGACGAGGTCCTCGATCTCGAGGGCCGAGAGCGTGCTGGAGACCTCGTCGAGGCGCAGCTTGTAGCGCTCGAGGGTGGCCAGGGCCTGGTTGGCGCGCGAGAGGATCTTGCCGGAGTCCTCGAGCACGTGCCGGGTGGCGCCGACGTAGGCCGCGATGATCTGCATGGACTGCGACACCGAGATCACCGGGAACCCGGTCTGCTTGGCGACCCGGTCGGCCGTGCGGTGACGGGTGCCGGTCTCCTCGGAGGGGATGGTGTGGTCGGGCATCAGGTGCACCGCGGCCCGGATGATCCGGGTGAGGTCCTTGTCGACGATGATGCCGCCGTCCATCTTGGCCAGCTCGCGCAGGCCGGTCGCGGTGAACGGCACGTCGAGGGCGAACCCGCCGGTCGAGATGGACTCGACCGTCTTGTCGTGGCCGATCACGATGAGGGCCCCGGTGCGGCCGCGCAGGATCCGCTCGAGCCCGTCGCGCAGGGCGGTGCCGGGGGCGGTCTGGGCCAGGGTCGCGCGCAGCTGCTCCTGCTCCTCGGTGCGGCCGTCGCTCATGGGCCGAACACTATCTGTCGTCGACCACCTCCAAGGCGTGCTTGGTGCGGGAGTCGAGATGGAGCAGGTGCAGCGCGGACTTCACGTCGCGGACCTCGACGACCCGCAACCCGTCGACGACCCGGTCGCTGCGCGTCGAGCGGGGCCCGGACGGCTCGTCGCGGCCGGCCGCCGCGGCCGGCACGACCGCCATCTTGAAACCCAGTCGCGCAGCCTCGGCCAGGCGCTGCGGCAGGTCGCGCACCCGGCGCAGCTCACCGGCCAGACCGATCTCACCCATGGCCACGACCCCCACGGGCGGAGGGGTGACGAAGGTGGCCGACGCGATCGCGACCGCCACGGCGAGGTCGCTGGCCGGCTCGGACAGCCGCGCGCCACCGACGGTCGAGGCGAACACGTCGTGGGAGTGCAGCCGGATGCCGCAGTGCTGCTGCAGGACGGCCAGCACCATGGCGATCCGCGAGCTGTCGAGGCCCGAGACGGTGCGGCGCGGCCGCTCGAGGGGGGAGGGCGTGACCAGCGCCTGCACCTCGGCCAGCAGCGGGCGGCGGCCCTCCATGGTCACCGCGACGCAGGTGCCGGCGACCCGGCCGTGGAGGTGCTCGACGAACAGACCGGTCGGGTCGGCGACCGCGGTGATGCCGTCGGCGGCGAGGTCGAAGCAACCGACCTCGTCGACGGGGCCGAAGCGGTTCTTGACCGCGCGCACCATGCGGAAGCGGCTGTTGCGGTCGCCCTCGAAGTGGAGGACCACGTCGACGAGGTGCTCGAGCACCCGCGGGCCCGCGATGCCGCCGTCCTTGGTGACGTGCCCGACCAGGACCGTCGCGATGTCGCGGGTCTTGGCGACCCGCACCAGGGCGGCCGACACCTCCTTGACCTGCGTGACCCCGCCGGGCACGCCCTCGACGCCGGCCACGCCGATGGTCTGCACCGAGTCGACCACCAGGAGGTCGGGCCGGACCTGCTCGATGTGGGTGAGCACGGCGCCCAGGTCGGTCTCGGCGGCGAGGTAGAGCTCGTCGTGGACCCCGTTGGTGCGGTCGGCGCGCAGCCGGACCTGGCTCGCGGACTCCTCACCGGTCACGTAGAGCACCCGGCGGCCCGACCGGGCGGTCTGCGCCGCCACCTCGAGCAGCAGCGTGCTCTTGCCGACCCCGGGCTCGCCGGCGAGCAGGATCGCCGCGCCGGGCACCAGCCCGCCGCCCAGCACCCGGTCGAGCTCGGGCACCCCGGTGCCGCGGAAGGCCGCCTCGTTGACCTGGACCTGCGCGATGGGCACCGCCGCGGTCGTCACCGGGCCGGCGCTGGTGCGCAGCGTCGGCGCGCTCGCCTCGGCCACCGAGCCCCACGCCTGGCACTCGCCGCAGCGCCCCACCCACTTGCCGGTCTCCCAGCCGCACTCGGCACACCGGTATTGCGGTCGCGGGGCCCGTGCGGTCGTCTTCGCCATGCCCCGCACGCTAGACGCGGCCACCGACAACCACGCCGGGGACACCCCCTCGAAGGAGAGCGAGGCGGTCGGCGTACGGATAGGATCGGCTTTGGATCGATCCAGAAGGAGGGGGAGCCGCCGCCGTGGAACGCACCAGCCGTGTCGCCTCGCGCTCGCCCGCCGTCGCGCCGACGCTCGCCGACGTCGCCGAGCGTGCCGGGGTCTCGCGCCAGACCGTCTCCAACGCGGTCAACAACCCCGACCTGCTGCGCGGCGACACCCTCGCCCGCGTGCAGGAGGCGATCGTCGAGCTCGGCTACGTGCCCAACCGCGCGGCCCGCAACCTGCGCACCCGCGCCTCCCACCTCATCGGGCTGCGGATGAGCCCGGTCCAGGAGGGCACGGCCAACGCTGCCATGGACCGCTTCGTCCACTCCCTGGTGTGGACGTCGCGCGAGGCCGGCTACCACGTGCTGCTGTTCTCGGGCGAGGGTCCTGACCCGCTCGAGGGCTACGACGACCTGCTGCGCTCGACCGCGGTCGACGCGTTCGTCGTCACCGACACCTACCTCGGCAACCCGCAGGCCACCTGGCTGCGCGAGCGCCGTGCGCCGTTCGTGGCCTTCGGCCGGCCGTGGGACGACCAGGACGCCAAGCACCCCTGGGTCGACGTCGACGGCGCCGCCGGCACCGAGCTGGCGACGACCCACCTGCTGGAGCGAGGCCACACCCGGATCGCTTGGATCGGCTGGCGCAAGGACTCCTTCATCGGCGAGGACCGTCGCGCCGGCTGGAGCCGGGCACTGCGCGAGCGCGGCCACCCGACGACCGGGATGGCCTCACGGGTCGAGGACACCGTCTGGAGCGGCCGCGAGGCCAGCGCCGTCCTGCTCGACGAGGCTCGTCCGACCGCGTTCGTCTGCGCCTCCGACACCTTGGCCATGGGCGTGCTGCACACCCTCGCCGAGCGCGGCCTGCACCCCGGGCGCGACATCGCCGTCGTCGGCTTCGACGACTCCCAGGTCGCCCAGGTGGTCCACCCCGGCCTGACCTCGGTGCGCCAACCGCTCGAGGAGGTCGCGATCGCCGTGGTGCGCTCGCTCGAGGACCTGCTCGCCACCCCGTCGTACGTCGGCGAGGGTCTGCTGCTCACGCCGACGCTCACGGTGCGGGGTTCGTCGTAGGGATGCCCTGGGGGGTGTGAAAATTCCCCGGTCGCCCGGGGAATCTGACCGTTGTCAGGGGT
This sequence comes from Sphingomonas paucimobilis, assembly GCA_943371595.1. Taxonomy (GTDB): domain Bacteria; phylum Actinomycetota; class Actinomycetes; order Propionibacteriales; family Nocardioidaceae; genus Nocardioides. The sequence goes on along the minus strand of CALRVO020000107.1, from coordinate 951 downwards.
TGTAACCCCTGACAAGGGCGGGAACTCCCTGACCAGTTCGGGCGGTGTGCAAATTCCCCGGCTGCCCGGGGAATTTGACCGTTGTCAGGGATTGCTACCCCTGACCACGGCCGGACCCCCGTTGACCAGTCCGACCCGGCCCGACCCACGGACGTCAGAACTCCTTTGACCACACGTTGACGGCGTAGTCGACCTCGAGCCCCTCGTGGTGGCGGATGATCTCGTCGGCGACCGACGGCTTGAACTCGATGCGCACCACCGCCTCGAGGTCGGCGCGGGTGTCGAAGCGCCAGCCCATGTCGACCGGGGTGCGGGTCCAGCCGCGGGTCGCCCAGAAGCGCTCGCTCTCGGCGGGTGGGGGTAGGTGCGGGTAGCCGCGGCGGAACCACGCGCCGAACGTCGAGTGCGAGCCGTCGTTGTCGATCACCAGCGCCGTGCCGCCGCGCCGGACCACGCGGTCGAGCTCGAGGAGGCCGGGCTCGCAGCCCGGTCCGAAGAAGTAGGCCCACCGCACGTGCACGACGTCGACCGACGAGTCGGGCAGCGGGACGGCCTGCGCGGTGCCCGGGCGCAGCGTGACGTTGGCCAGCCCCGCGGTACGACGCCGCGCGAGCGCCAGCAGGTCGGGGTGGGGTTCCACGCCGACGACGGCTCGGGCCCGTGCGGCGAAGAGGGGCAAGTGGAAGCCCGTGCCGCAGCCGAGGTCGAGGACGGTGCGACCGGACCAGTCGGCCAGCGACTCCAGCGCCGACCACAGCCGACCGTCGGGGTCGACGGCGCGGTTCTCGACCTCGTAGGTCGCGGTGTGCCGCCAGATGTTGGGGCTGGGGACCGCGCCCGGGAGCGGGGTGCTCACCGGGTCGTCAGATGCGGACGAGACCGCCGGGGGTCATCACCTGGGCGGCGAGGATGCCGGGGGTGCCGTGGGGGGCGACCCACTCGACCTTGACG
>CALRVO020000106.1:0-9807 GCA_943371595.1 Sphingomonas paucimobilis | reverse complement strand
GCGGGTCGAGCCCGAGGGCCGACCGCACCCGGGCGGCCAGGGGCTCGAGGACGGTGTTGCCGGGGTGGTTGATCGTGCGCATGGAGTCGGCGACGGGAGAGGCGAGCAGGTCGCTGACCCGCACGGTCCCGTGGGCGACCTCGCGACGGGCGAGCTCGGCGACGGAGGCCGCAGCGACAGCCTGTACGGCCGAGACCGTCAGCGGGGGCAGGGCGGGCAGTCCCGCGGCGGCCAGGACCGTGCGCACGTCGTGGTAGGGCACGACCGGCGGGTCGGGCTTCTCGAGACCGGGCGGATGGACGAGCAGGTGGTGGGGGTGCAGGCCCGCGTAGCGCACGGGTGGCACCAAGGCGACCCGCGCGCTCGCCGGCAGGTGGGCGACCAGCTGGGCGGTGCCGACGGGGAGCCCGCGGTAGTCGTCGCCGACGGGTTGGGTGACCAGGAGGTCGGTCTGCGCGAGCAGTGCTCTCAGGGGCTCGACGTCGGCGGCGGTCAGCTCGAAGACCGGCGGCAAGCGCTGCGAGACGACGTCGTCGGCGTCGAGCAGCAGCCGCAGCGACTCGGCCTGGCAGTTGCCCAGCACCACCAGGGAGAGGGGCGTCATCGCGCCCACCCGCCCAGCCACGCCTCGAGGGTGTGCCGCGGCGTCCACGGCACCAGACCGCGGGCAACCTCCGTGTGCACGGGCGCCAGGTCGGCGCGTCCCCACCGCGCGGCCCGGCGCGCGAGCCGCAGGTCGGTCACGGTGCCGACACCGAGGTCGCGGTGGGCCCGACCCTCCAGGCTGCTCAGCGCAGCACCCCAGTCCCCCAGCGCCCCGTGGCGCAGGTCGAGGTGCAGCCGCGCGCCGGTCGGCACGCCGGGCACCAGCCGCGGGTCGTCCCCCACGAGTGCTCGATGCTCAGCCGACAGCACCACCCGCGCGGTCGGCACCGTGGCCCACAGGCTGTCGAGGGTGACGAGCAGCTCGGTCGGCGTCATCACCGGTGCGCAGGTGACCACCACGTCGGCCGGGCCGCGCAGCAGGCCGCGCCAGCCGGTGCCGGGAACGGCGACGTGGTCAGCGATCGCCACGGTCTCACCGAGCAGCGCGGACTCGGAGCGCGAGCGGGCTGCGGCGTCGGGGCCGTCGTGCCAGGCCACCGCGTCGCGCCGGTGGGCGACCAGCCCGCCGTGCAGCCAGGAGCGTGCGGCGAGGTCCCAGTCCTCACCGCCGTAGGCGGTGAACGACTCGTCGCAGCCGCCCAGCTCGTCCCACCACCAGCGGCTGCAGCCGAGCACGGCGCCGATGACGAACCGGTGGCTCGTCTCGTCGGCGTCCAGCAGGTCGCGTGAGGCCGCGTAGGCCTCGGCCAGCCACGCCGGCTCCGGCAGCTCGGTGCGCGACCCGTCGGCGGCGTACGCCGCGTGCCGGCGCCGGCCCACCACGAGCGTCTCGGGCAGCCGCGACGGCAGGTCGACGAGCGCCTCGACGCAGCCGGGCTCGGGCGTGGTGTCGGCGTCGAGGAGCACGAGCAGGTCGCCCGTCGTCGCCTCGACGCCTCGGTTGCGGGCGGCCGCGACCCGGAAACCTCGGTCGTCCTGCCGCACCAGGCGTACGCCGTCCGGCACGGTGGGCGGAACGGCCGAGCCGTCGTCGGTCACCACCACCTCGTGGGGCGGCCGCGTCTGGGACGCGAGAGCGGCCAAGGTCCGCGCGAGCTCACGAGGCTGCTCGTAGTGGCTGACCACCACCGAGACCAGCAGGCCGGGTGCGGCCGGACCCGCGAGGTCCCACCGGTTGCCGGCGACCGTGTCGCCGAAGGGAGGCGGCGTCACGTCGTGCGCCACCACTCCTGGTAGGCGCGGGCGACGTCGGGCAGGTGCGGACGCAGGTCGAGACCGGGTCGGACCCAGGTCGAGGCCGGTCGACGCAGGGCGTCGGCGACCCGGTCGGCGAGGGTGTCGTCGCGGAAGAGCGTCAGCGACCCCTCACGCAGCGCGGCCATCTCGCGGGCGTAGGCCCCGTCGCGCACCAGCGGACGGCGCCCGGCGGCGAGCCAGGAGTTGAGGCTCCCCGAGGCCGACACGTTGCGGTGCGCCACCACGGGCACGGCCACCCGGTGCAGCGCCGCCGCGACCCGCTCGTCGGGCAGGTGGCCGGTGACCTCGAGCGGCACGCCGCGGGCCTCGGCCAGGTCGCAGACGTCGTCGACCTCGTCGGCGTGGCCGTCGGCGGCGCCCCCGACGACGAGCACCCGCGCCGGGGTGCCGGCCCGGCGCAGCGCGGCCGCGGCGCGCACCACCTGGCGGTGCCCCTTGCCGGGGTAGACGAAGCCGAAGATGCCGAGCACGGGCTCCGGGTCGACGACGGCGCGCACGACCCGGGGCGGGCGCATCACCGGCAGCGGCACGACGCTGCCTCGCGCGCCGGGCTCGCACCAACGCGTCACGAGCGTGCGCTCGTGCTCCGAGCTGGTGGCCCAGGCCCGCGCCGCCCGCACGACCCGGCCGTACGCCGCCGCGCGGGCCGCGAACACCGGCCCGTCGGTCGGCTGCGGCACGTCGTGCAGGGTCACGGTCAACGGCACCGCGCGCGCCAGCCCCTCGACGGCGTGAGCCGCCTCGTCGGGCGTGCGACCCAGCAGCCGGTCGGTGAGGTGGAGGTGCACCGGACCCCCGTGGGCGACGGCTTCTGCGACGTCACGCACGACCGTGGCGCCGCACGCCTCCGCCACCTCGCCGGCGTAGCGCGCGACCCCGTGCCGCGGGTCTCCGAGCACGAGGTGGAGCGGGACCGCGCGCGACGTGGAGCCGGAGCGGTCGAGCAGGGGGTGGAGCTGCTCGAGGGCCTGGCTCACCGGTAGGAGGCGACCATGCCGCGGTGCATGACCCGGTCACCCACGACGCCGGCGTGGTCGGCGCGGTGCAGGACGCAGCCGTTGTCCCAGATGACGAGGTCCTCGGGGGCCCAGGCGTGGTCGTAGGTGTTGTCGGGGCGCGTGGAGTGGGCGAACAACTGAGCCACCAGGAGGTCGGACTCGGCCTGGTCGAGCCCGCTCACGGACGCGCAGCGGGCGGGGGTCGTGAGGTAGAGCGACTCGCGCCCGGTGACGGGGTGCGGGCGCAGGATCGGGTGCTCGGCCTCGGTCTCACCACCGGCGTCGGCGTCGACCCCCGTGACGACGTGGCGGATCGTGCGGCCCTCGGCCCGGCGACGCAGGTCGTCGGGGAGCGACGCTGCGGCGGCGTACTGGTTGGTGAACTGGGTGGCGCCGCCCTGCTCGGGCACGGTGACGGCGCGCAGGGCGGTGTAGGCCGGCGGCGTCGAGACATAGCTGGTGTCGACGTGGAACGAGCTCTTGGGCGGGGCGTCGGTGCCCCACCGGCCGACGTTGCTGATCACGTTGAGGTCGGGATAGCCCTCGAGCGGTGTCTCGCCGGCGGTGAAGGTCAGCTCGCCGAAACCCTGCAGGAACGCGAGGAAGGCCGGGTCGTCGAGCACCTGACCGGGCAGCACGGCCACGCCGTGCTCGGCGAGCAGCTCGCGCAGCACCGGCACGAGCGCGGTCGGGTCGTCGGCGACCTGGGCGCCGGTCACCCGGACGCCGATCGGGTCGAGCACGTCGGTCTTCACTTCAGCTCACCTCACGGATGGGTGGTGGGGTCGCGCGGATCGCTCGCGCGACGGACAGGTCGAGCAGGTCGAGCAGCGGGATCCCCGCGGCCTCGGCCATCACCACGACCACCGAGGTCGGGGCGAAAGAGCAGTAGAGCGACGCCTCCAGGAAGAAGGGCATGCCGGCGGGGTCGACCCGGAAGTCGAAGAGCCCGTGGTGGCGGCAGCCGAGCGCCGCGTAGGCACGCAGCGCGGCCTCGTGCACCGGGCCGGTGACCGGGTCGGACGGGTCGACGACCCAGGCGTGTGCGGCGTCCTTGGCGACCAGACCGAGATCACCGCTCTTGTCGCGCGCGAGCTTGTCGGCGTGGTCGCGCACCGGCTTGGTGCTCGCGTCGACGGCATACTCCTCGAGCGGCAGGCAGACCAGACCGTCGGGCGTCTCGACGACACCGCAGCGCACCTCGCGGCCGAGCTCGATGTAGGTCTCCACGAGGGCCCGGTCGCTGTGCTCGCACGCCAGGCGGACGGCCTCGTCGTACGCCGCCGCGTCACGGACCAGCGTCACGCCCAGGGAGTTGTCGGCGTCGGCCGGCTTGACGACCACCGGGAGGTCGAGGCGCAGCGGGTCACCGGGGCGCGCCACCTGTGAGGCGGGCACGGCGACCCCGGCCCCGCCCACGATCGCCGAGGCGCGTGGCTTGTCGGCGCCGATGGCCATGACGTCGGGCCGGTTGCCGACGTAGGGGATCTCGAGCAGGTCGAGCAGCGCGCGGTACGTCGTCATGCCGGGTCGGCAGAACATCTGCGGCAGCGCCACGTCGGCATCGAGCGCGCTGAGCCGCGCGACCGCCTCGGCCAGCGACAGTGGCGCGGCGGCGGCCAGGTCGGCGTCGTCGAGCGAGTCGGGGAAGCGCCACGTGCCGTCGGGCGAGACGTGCACGACGACGTGCTCGGCGCCGTTGCCACCGACCGCCTCGAGGCACCCGCGGGCGTAGAGCCGCGACACGTCGTCGAGCAGCGGGTCGACGGCCGAGCCGGTGAGGTGGAGGTAGCGCATCAGTCGCCCGCCGGCTCGACGAGCTTGCCGATGTTGACGTCGATCTTGAGCCAGGGTCGTCCGGCGCGCAGGTTGGCCAGCAGGAGCGACGGCAGGTGCACGTGGTGCAGGGCGAGGAAGGGCAGCGGGTCGTGCCCGTCGAGGACGGCCTCGGTGCCGCGGGCGATCGTCCGCAGCCGCGTCGCCGCGGTCGACGGGTGGCGCAGGGCCTGCCAGAGCTCGTGGTGCAGCCAGTAGGTGGGCCGTCCGCCGACCGGGGGCTCGACAGCGTCGGCACCGTCGTCGAGGTAGGCCGCGGCGACCTCGGGCCGACCGGCGAGCAGGGTGATCGCCGAATGGGTGCGCGGGTTGCACTCGATGGCCCGCACGGTGCCGTCAGCGTCCTCCATGAAGTCGAAGGACACCTGCCCGGTCAGGCCGTACGCCGCCACGAACCGCTCCACCCAGTCACGGATCGCCGGGTGCTCGACCTGTTCGTAGGTCAGCTGCCAGGCCGAGGAGCGGCAGCACGCCCACACCTGGAGCCGACCGTCGCGGGCGGTGCCGTGGGTGCACCACTCGGTGCCGGTCAGCAGCTCCTGGAGGATCCACGGCTGCTCGGGCGAGATCGGCAGGTCGCGCACGAACGCGGCGGTCTCGGCCGGGGTCGGTCGTGGCAGCGGGGTGAGGTCGAGTCGGCGTACCGGGTCGTAGGGGATGCTCTTGAGCACCCACGGCCCGGGGTGGGCATCGAAGTCGAAGTCGAGCACCTGCTGGGGATCGGTGATGCGGTGCGTCGCCGGCACGGGCAGGTCGATCGCCGCCGCCATCTCGGCGAACGCGTGCTTGTCGTCGACGCGCCGCAACGCGTCGGTGTCGAGGTGCACGACCTCGCAGTGGCCGTCGAGCAGCTCGGCGGCCTGCGCCTCGGGCAGGCTCGAGGCCGGGCTCGACACCGGCACCCACACGTCGACCCCCTCCTCCTTGACGATGCGGAGCAAGGCGTCGGCATAGTCGTCGGAGGTGGGGTCGGGCACGACGTGGAAGGCGTCGACCGCGTTGCTGAAGCGGTGGCCGGTCAGCTTGTAGCGCGCGGTCTCGACCAGCACGACCCGGTGGCCCGCAGCGTGGAAGAGCCGCGCCAGCACGAGCGCCTTGGTCATCTTGGCGCCGCTGACGAGCACCGTGCGCCGCTGCGACGGTGGTCGAGGTGCGAGCTCGCGAGCCTCAAGACCCCGGCGCGCCACCGCCGCCCCCACGAGCAGCAGGTTGAGCGGCAGGGTCGCCTCGAGAGCAGCGATGGCGGCGAGCGACTTCGCGCGCGCGGCCGTCGTCGCGAGCAGGGTCACGACACGCGCCGGATGAGCGTCACGCCGTCACGCAACGGCAGCAGCACCTGCTCGAGCCGGTCGTCCGCCGCGACCCTGGCGTTGAACGCCGCGATGGCGGCCCCGTTGGTCGTGGGCGAGAGCGACGCCCAGGGCTCGCCCTGCAGCAGGGTGTTGTCGACGCACACGACGGCGCCGGGCGCCAGCAGGTCGAGGTCGAGCAGGGCGTCGAGGTAGCCGGCGTACCCGGCCTTGTCGGCGTCGATGAAGACCAGGTCGAACCACTCCCCCTCGACCCCGAGCTCCTGCAGGGAGTCGGCGGCCGGCCCGACGCGTACGTCGATGAGACCGCCCGCCGGGGAGGCGTCGAACGCCTCGCGGGCGATCGCGGCCGCGTGCGCGTCGACCTCGAGCGCCACCAGGCGCCCGTCGGTCGGCAGCGCCTCGGCCATCGACAGCGCGGAGTAACCGGTGAACAGGCCGATCTCGAGCACGCGACGCGCACCCGTGATCGCCACCAGCATCCGCAGGAAGGCACCTTCGACGTGGCCCGAGAGCATCTCCTGCTCGAGGTGGCCCTCCCACGGCTCGGCCCGGGTGCGGTCCTCGAGCGCCGTCAGGGCCGGCGACGCCGGCGTCGTGCACCGCGCGACGTAGTCGTCGAGGCCCAGGAGGAGCGTCCGGGCGCGGGTCACGTCGGCCAGCACGTCCGGGTCCGCACCGTCGAGCCGGGACTCGACGGAGGCCAGGAGCGCGGCGGCGATCCCGACCGGTGTCACCGGACGTGCTGACGCGACCGTCACGACTCGCGCGCCGTGTACTGCTCCACGCCCTCGCCACCACGCGGGTAGCCGGCGCACACCTTCTTGTGCTCCGCCAGGACGTGCACGAGGTCGACGACCGTGAGGTCGTTGACGAAGTGGCAGGTGCCGATGGGCTTCGGCACGGCCGCCCGCAGCTGACCGTCCCGCGTCTGCATGATCGACGGCGTCGCCTTCTCGAGCAGCTCGGGGGTGAAGAACGGGCTGTCGATGGCCAGGCCCACTGCGCTGAACAGACCGAGGATGCGGTCGCGGTCGGCGGTCGAGATGTGGCCCTGCTGCTCGGCCAGCGTGGCCGAGAAGGCCATGTCGACGCTGATCGCGTGGCCGTGGAACAGCGGCGGGTCGGGCGTCAGCTCGAGTGTCGGGCTCCAGGTGTGGCCGTAGGCGATGACCCGGTCGAGGTCGAGCTCGTGGAGGTTGGGCACCTCGAGCTCGAGCATCGTGCGGATCGCGTCGTAGGTGATCCGGTCGGCCTCCTCGCGCAGGTGCTCGGCACCCTCGGCGTAGCCGAACGACGTCTGCAGCAGGTCCTCGGCGTACTTCTCGAGACCCTCGAAGATGCCACGGTTGGAGACCACGGCGATCTTGATGATCTCGGCGATGCCGTTGCGGATCTGGTCGATCGGCAGCGTCTGCAGCAGCGAGAAGTCGAGGAAGACCTGCTTGGAGGCGTGGTAGGCGCCCAGCCGGTTCTTGTGCTTGCCGTGGTTGGCCCCGACCTTGATCGACACACTGGCGTCGATCAGCCCGATCAGGGTGGTCGGGATGCGGATGTAGTCGGTGCTCCGCTTGTAGGCCGCGCACGCGAACCCGGCGACGTCGGTGGTCAGGCCGCCGCCGACGATGAGCACCCGCTCCTTGCGGTTGAGACCGAACTCGGCGAACGCGTCGACGATCTTCTCCAGCGTGCGCAGCGACTTGGCGGTCTCGGCGATCCGGACCGGCACGACCGTCAACGCGATGTCGTACGCCGCGAAGTAGGTCTCGGCGGCCGCGCCGTGGAGGCGGAGCACGTTCTCGTCGATCACCATCAGCACGCGGCCCTGCTCGCGGAACGCGTCGGCGAGCTCGGTGTTGGCGGCGTCGAACACCCCGTTGACGTATTGCAGGGTGTAGTCGATCTTCTCGTAGGCCTCGACGTGGAACGCGGTGTCGGTGGCCGTCAGCCGGGCCGTGGGCGCGGCGCTCACTGGCGCAGGTCCGCGAGGTCGAGGGCGTCCACGCGGCGTACGTCGCCGAAGTCGTGGGTCACCGTGTTGCCGTTGGGGAAGGCCACGACCGGCACACCGGCGGCGCGGGCCGACTCGACCCCACCCAGGTTGTCCTCGATGGCGACGGCGTCGGAGGCGTCGGCGCCGAGCTGGGCCAGGGCGAACGAGTAGGCCTCGGCGTCGGGCTTGCGGTTGCTGACCTTCGACTGGTCGACGACGACGTCGAAGCCGGCGAAGTCGACCTTGCCGGCGAGAGCGTCACCGAGGGCGGCCAGGTTGTCGGCCGACGTGGTCGTGACCAGGCCGACCTGCAGGCCCTGGTCCTTGGCGGCCTGGAAGGTCTCGACGACACCGGCGCGGGGCGCGACATCGGTGGAGCGCAGCGTCTCCTGGTAGATCCGCGACTTGGTGGCGTGCACGGCATCGGCGTCGACGGTCTCGCCGCGGTCGGCGGCGTAGGCGGCGACGCGGTCGCGGCCACCGTTGGAGCCGAGGAGGCCGGCGTACTCCTCCTGGTCCCAGGTCCAGTCGAGGCCGTGCTCGGCGAACGCGCGGTTGAACGCGTCGCGCTGGATCTCGGACGTGTCAGCCAAGGTGCTGATCGAGCCGAAGAGGATGGCGGGCATGGGTGGTCCGTTCCGCGCGTGGTCGCGCTGCGTTGGCAGTGAGGTGCCGGGCGTGAAGACTCGCCCTGGCGGCGCGTGCGGTGTGGCCTGAGGTCACTCGACGCTTGGCCTTGAAGGCTGTCAGCCGCCCCCGGCACTGGCACCACCCTTCGGGGGAGGGGCCCGGATGTTCACCCGTGCGGGCGAGGGTGTTCACCGGCGGGCGCGTGCCTCACGAGCGACTGATCGCGAACGCGACGATGAAGCCGGCCGTGCAGATCGCACCGGTGAACAGGTGGGTGCGCTCGAAGGCCTCGGGCACCATCGTGTCGGCGACCATGGCCAGGATCGCGCCGGCGGCCACGGCGGTGATGACCGCGACCAGGTCGGGTGAGGCGCCGTCGAGCAGCAGGTAGCCCAGCAGCGCGGCGACGCCGCTGGCGACCGCGATGGCGCCCCAGACCCCGAAGACGAACCGGGCGCTGCGCCCCTTGCGCTTCATCCCGGCCGAGCTCGACAGGCCCTCGGGCAGGTTGGAGATCACGATCGCGGCGAGCACGGCGACGCTGACCCCGTGCCCGGCGGTCAGCGAGAGGCCGAGCACGGTCGACTCCGGGACGCCGTCGAGCAGGGCGCCGACCGCGATCGCGGTGCCGCTGCCGGCCTGCTCGTCCTCGCTGGGCTGCTGGTCGCCCGAGCGCTTGCGGTGCCGGGCGCCGCGGGCGTTGAGCACGAGGTTGGCCGCGACGTACGCCGCCGCGCCGAGCGCCATCCCGCCCACCGTCGGGACCAGTCCCCCGGTGGTCTCGGCCTCGTCGACCAGGTCGAAGGCCAGGGCCGAGATCAGCACCCCGGCACCGAAGGCCATCACGCTGGCGATCACCAGGCGCGGCACCCGCACCCACCAGGCGAGGGCCGCGCCGACGACGAGCGCACCACCCGACAGCAGCCCCCAGAGTCCGGCCTGGGCCCAGACCGGCATCAGCCGACCGGTCGGGCCAGGGCGTTGACCGCGAGCGAGAAGACGGGGGGCAGCGCGCGGGCGGCCGGCACGATCGCGCGCCGCAGGGGCCGGGGCGTGGTCGCGACGACGAGCCCGGCCGTCAGCCAGCGGTAGCGACGGGTGACCCGGCGCCACTCGGCCTCGTAGTCGCCGGGCCGGTCGGCGCTGATCGCGCGGACGGCCGCGTCGGCCTGGCCGA
>CALRVO020000105.1:0-9895 GCA_943371595.1 Sphingomonas paucimobilis | reverse complement strand
GTTGCCCGGCAGCTCGCCCTCGCGGACCAGCTTCTCGGTCTCGTCGTGGCCCAGCAGCGTCACCAGCACCGCGGCCCGGACCCCCGGGTCGGTCAGGTCGTGGCCGTAGAGGTGGGCGATCGCGGCGTGCAGGCGCAGCTGCACCATGACCAGACCGGTCACGTTGGCCGGCACGGTGACCGCCATCGTGATCAGGCCACCCACGTTGGTCAGGAAGCCCTGCGCACCCGACAGCCGCACGTGGGACGTGACGAGGGCGCGAGCGGCCCGGTCGACGTCGCCACCCGCCTCGGCCAGCGCCTCGTCCGCGACCGCCCGGGCGCTCGCGAACGGACCGACACCCGCGATGGTGCGGTCGAGCACCCGCTGCAGGAACCCGGAGACGAGGCCCGGAGCGAGCAGGCCGATGCGCGGCGCCACGAACCAGCCACCCCGCTTGGTCAGATAACCGACGACACCCATGGGACAAGCCTGCCGGGCGCACCCGCCTCGCCGTACACCGCTCCGGGCGAGCCCGGCCCCTCGCTGCGGCGGCGCTACCACAGGCCGTAGGTGGGGCCGACCAGGAAGAAGGCCACGAAACCGATCGTGTTGCCGAAGCCGTGGGCCAGCACCGGTGCCCACAGCGTGCCGGTCCACAGCCGCAAGCACCCGAACACGGCGCCGTCGATCCCGGCGACGAGCACTCCGATCCACCCCTGCTCGGTGTGGAGCGCCGCGAAGAGCGCCGACGACACCAGGAGGCCGACCAGCGTGGCGCCCCGGGTGCCCCCCAGCACGTCGACCAGCCGGGTCAGCAGGTAGCCCCGGAACGCCGTCTCCTCGGCCAGGGCGGCCAGGGTCCACCCGAGCACCAGGAACAGCGCGAGCAGCGCGACGTCACCCTCGAGGTCGGCGAAACCGCTGAGGTCCTGGTGCCGGCCGCTGACGTGGTTGGCGACCGGCATGAGCAGCCCCACGTCCAGCAGGGTCAGGCACGCCGAGGCCAGCAGCATCTGGCCGACCAGACGCCACGGTCGGGCCGGCCGGTGGAAGCACAGCGAACCGGGTCCGGTGCGGTGTACGGCCAGGGAGAGCGCAGCCATCGCGACGAGCACCAGCGACGGGACCCACCAGTCGAGGAGCACGACCACCGAGGCGGCCACGACCTCGGTCGCGGCCACGACACGCCACACGAGCCGGTGCCGGCCCTCCTCGGCCGACCCCACGGACCAGTGGTGCGGCGGTGGGGTCACCCGTTGACCGGTCCGGTGTGACATCGCGCTGGCCCCGACCTGCCGGGCCCGTCAGGTCTGCCGGGAGGAGCGCGCGTGGGCGATCGCCAGGAAGGCGGTGACGACCGCGCCGAACGGGGGCGCAAGCAGCGCGCCGAGCGGGATCCGGGTGGGGTCGGTGCCGGTGACCAGGGAGGGGAGGGCGAGGGCCAGGACCGCGACGACCGTCCACACGGCCGCGACCCCGACCACGAGATCACGACAGCGGTCGCCCCGCGCCGCCATCACGACGTACCCGACGCTCGCCGCGGTCCAGGGCCAGACGGTCAGGGCGGCCAGGGGAAGGTGCTCGTGCTCGCTGCCGGTGACCATGTCGGGTGCCAGCAGCGCGACGACCGTCGAGGCCACGACGACCACGCCGACCGCGGTGGCGGGTCGGTCCATGATCCCCGGCCGGGCGGGGGCGTCGCCGGGGACGCCCCGGTGCGAGGTGCTGGTCATGTCGGCCTCCGACACCAGACCACCGCACCGAGCCTGCGGCCGGGAGGGCCCAAGGTCCCTCCCCGGCCCCAGGGCTCACACGTTGCGCCGGTACTGCCCGCCCACCTCGAAGAACGCCTCGGTGACCTGGCCGAGGGTGCAGACCCTCGCTGCGTCCATGAGGACGGCGAACACGTTGTCGTCCGACGTCGCTGCGGCCTTCAGGCGCGCCAGGGCCTCCTCGGCCTCGGTGGCGTGCTCGGCCTGGAAGGCGCGCACCTTGGCCAGCTGGGACGCCTTCTCCTCGTCGGTGGCACGGGCCAGCTCGACGTGGGCCGGGGTGCCGTCGCCGGCGTCGGGCTTGACGAAGGTGTTGACCCCGACGATGGGCAGCGAGCCGTCGTGCTTGCGGTGCTCGTAGAGCATCGACTCGTCCTGGATGCGGCCGCGCTGGTAGCCGGTCTCCATCGCGCCGAGCACGCCGCCGCGCTCGCTGATCGCCTCGAACTCCTGGAGCACGGCCTCCTCGACCAGGTCGGTGAGCTGGTCGACGATGTAGGAGCCCTGGAGCGGGTTCTCGTTCATCGCCAGGCCCCACTCGCGGTTGATGATCAGCTGGATCGCCAGCGCGCGGCGCACGGACTCCTCCGACGGGGTCGTCACGGCCTCGTCGTAGGCGTTGGTGTGGAGGCTGTTGGCGTTGTCGTAGATCGCGATGAGGGCCTGCAGCGTGGTGCGGATGTCGTTGAAGTCCATCTCCTGCGCGTGCAACGACCGACCGGACGTCTGCACGTGGTACTTGAGCTTCTGCGAGCGCTCCGAGGCGCCGTAGCGCTCGCGCATCGCGACCGCCCAGATGCGGCGGGCGACCCGGCCGATCACGGTGTACTCGGGGTCCATGCCGTTGGAGAAGAAGAACGACAGGTTGGGGGCGAAGTCGTCGATGTCGAGGCCGCGGGCGAGGTAGGACTCGACGTAGGTGAAGCCGTTGGCGAGCGTGAACGCCAGCTGGCTCAGGGGGTTGGCCCCCGCCTCGGCGATGTGGTAGCCGGAGATCGAGACCGAGTAGAAGTTGCGCACCTGCTGCTGGATGAACCACTCCTGGATGTCGGCCATCATCCGCAGCGAGAACTCGGTGGAGAACAGGCAGGTGTTCTGGCCCTGGTCCTCCTTGAGGATGTCGGCCTGCACCGTGCCGCGCACCGTGGCCAGCGCGGTGGCCTCGTCGACGCCCTGCTCGCGGGCCTGGTCGAGCACGGTGTTGAGGAAGAACGCCAGCACCGTGGGAGCGGGGCCGTTGATCGTCATCGACACGCTCGTCGTCGGCGAGAGCAGGTCGAAGCCGTCGTAGAGGATCTTCATGTCGTCGAGCGTGGCCACCGAGACGCCGGAGGTGCCGACCTTGCCGTAGATGTCGGGGCGCTCGTCGGGGTCGCGGCCGTAGAGGGTCACCGAGTCGAAGGCCGTCGACAGCCGGGTCGCCTCGCCCTCCTGCGAGAGCACCTTGAAGCGACGGTTGGTGCGGGCCGGGTCGCCCTCGCCGGCGAACATGCGGGCGGGGTCCTCGCCGTCGCGCTTGAACGGGAACACCCCGGCGGTGAAGGGGAAGCGGCCCGGGAGGTTCTCCCGCCGCCAGTAGCGGACCAGGTCGCCGTGGTCGGCGTACGACGGCAGCGCGACGCGGGGGATCTTGTTGCCGCTGAGCGACTCGCGGGTCAGGGCGGTGTGGATCTCCTTGTCGCGCACGACCACGACCTGCTCGTCGCCGGAGTAGGACTCCACGACCGAGGGCCACTCGTCGAGCTGGTCGCGCACGGCGCGGGGGAGGTCGGCGCGCGCCTCCTCGAGGAGTCGGTCGACCTCGTCGCGCGACTCGAGCTCGGCCGCGACGGCCTCGAGCCGCTGGACCCGGCGGGCCTGGGCGGCGAGCTCGTCGGTCGTCGCGTGGTAGTCGCGCACGGTGCGGGCGATCTCGGCGAGGTAGCGGACCCGCTCGCCGGGGATCGAGGGGTGGATCTCGGTGGAGACCTTGCCCTCGACGCGCTTGATCGTGCCCTCGTCGACGGGCAGCCCGTGCTCGGCCAACAGGTCGCGCAGGTGCTGGTAGAGGGCGGTCACGCCGTCGTCGTCGAAGCGGGCGGCGGAGGTGCCGAAGACCGGCATGTCACCGGGCTGCTGGCCGAACGCCTCGCGGTTGCGGACCAGCTGGCGCCCCACGTCGCGCAGGGCGTCGGCGGCGCCGCGCCGCTCGAACTTGTTGATCGCGACGACGTCGGCGAAGTCGAGCATGTCGATCTTCTCGAGCTGGGAGGCGGCGCCGAACTCGGGGGTCATGACGTACATGGAGGTGTCGACGAACGGCACGATCGCGGCGTCGCCCTGACCGATGCCGGGGGTCTCGACGACGACCAGGTCGAAGCCGGCCGCCTTGAGGATGTCGATGACGTCGGGCAGGCACTCGGGCAGCTCGTGGGCGCCGCGGGTGGCCAGCGAGCGGAAGTAGACGCGGTCGCCGTCGAGGGAGTTCATCCGGATCCGGTCGCCGAGCAGCGCGCCGCCGCCCTTGCGCCGGGTCGGGTCGACGGCGAGGACGGCGATGCGCAGCTTGTCGTGCTGGTCGACGCGGAAGCGCCGGACCAGCTCGTCGGTGAGCGACGACTTGCCCGAGCCGCCGGTGCCGGTGATGCCGAAGGCGGGGGTGGTCGACCGGGTGGCCGCCTCGCGGACCGCGGCGAGCACGTCGTCGTCGAGCCGGCCCTGCTCGGCGCCGGTGATGGCCCGCGCGATCGCCGTACGGTCGCCGCTGAGGACCTGGTCGGCGGTCACCTGGCGCTCGGCCCACAGGTCGAGGTCGCAGTCGCGGACCACCGAGTTGATCATCCCGGCCAGGCCCATGCGCTGGCCGTCCTCGGGGCTGAAGATCGTGACGCCGCTGTTGCGCAGGCGGGTGATCTCGTCGTGCACGATCACCCCGCCCCCACCGCCGACGACCCGCACGTGGCCAGCGCCGCGCTCGCGCAGCGACTCGACGAGGTACTCGAAGTACTCGATGTGGCCGCCCTGGTAGGACGACACCGCCACGCCCTGCACGTCCTCCTCGAGGGCTGCGTCGACGACCTCCTGGACCGAGCGGTTGTGGCCGAGGTGGATCACCTCGCAGCCCTGGCTCTGGAAGATCCGCCGCATGATGTTGATGGAGGCGTCGTGGCCGTCGAACAGGCTCGAGGCGGTCACCAGCCGGACGGGGTGGGTGGGGACGTAGAGCTCGGTCACGGGGACTCCTGGGTCGACGGCGAGACGAACTGGTTGGACTTCCAACCAGATTAGTCGGACTTCCAACCAGTTGCCACCCGGCGCCTGCCCCGCGGCCGCCCCACCGTGGTCGAGGAGGTCGCCCCGCGGCCGCCCCACGGCCGCCCCACGGTGGTCGAGGAGGTCGCCCCACGGCCGCCCCGCGGCCGCCCCACGGTGGTCGAGGAGGTCGCCCGCGACCGTCTCGAGACCCCTCACCGCAGCCGCACGGCGACGCCACCACCGCCTCGCGTGCAGGCACCGGGCACCCCGTCCCCGCGGCTGTCCACAGGCCCGCCGCCCCGTTGTTTCGCCGGCACGGCACGCCGGGCACCCCGGCCGCCATGACATCCCGCAGCCGCCCCGACCCGACCCCCGTCCTCCTCGCCCGGCCCGTGGCCGACGCGGCCGTGGCGCGCTCCGTCGACGACACCGGCGCCCTGGCCCGCTCCCTCTGCGCCCACCTGGGCTCCGCGGCCCCGCCGGACGCGCCGCGCGTGCGGCCCGGACGTGCGCGGTGGACCGTCGAGGCCGCCGCGACCGTGGTGCTGCGCGACCTCCCCGGCACCCCCTCGCCGCTGGAGGGGCTCGCCGACGTGCTGGTCGGCTGGGAGCGCCGCCACGCGCGCGGCCGCGTCGAGCGGCTCGAGGCCCGGCGCGACGGACGTGTCGTCGAGGCGTCGTACGTCGTCGCCGAGGGGGTCCTCGTGCTCACCGTGGTCTCGGCGCCGGTGCCGGTCACGCGGGAGCAGTCCCGCCGGCTGCGGGCCCGCTGATGACCGACCTCGCCCTCAGCTACGTCCAGGTCGGCCGCACGGCCCGGGAGTGGGACGAGCAGCACGTCGACCTCACCGGCGCCTCGGTCCAGGTCGCCGAGGCGACGCTCGCCGGGTTCAGCCCCCGGGTCCGGCTCGCCGCGCTGCTCTTCCGCTTCCGGTGGGCCGAGCACGTCGGCGTCCTCGGTCAGGAGTCGGAGGTCCGCGCCGACGGGCTGCGCGACGCCCTGCGCGAGTACGTCGACTCCGACCAGTCGTCGTTGATGTCCTCCGCGCTGGTCCTGAAGCTGCTCGAGGAGGTGCGATGACCGCCATCGCGATCCCGCCCTTCCCGCGGCCGCTCCAGCTGCTGCAGGCAGTCCCGGCGCCGATCGCCGACTTCGCCACCGAGCTGCTCGCGGCCTCCGCCCGCCTCGACGACACCGGCGAGCTGGCCCGCGGGCAGGGCCGGCTCCCGGACTGGGAGGGCACGGCGGCCGTGGCCTACCGGACGCAGCTCGCGCCGTACGGCTGTCGCGCGGACGCGATGTCGCTGGCCCTGCGTGGGGTCGCGCGTCGCGTCGACGACCACGCCGGCGCGATGCGCCGGCTGCTCGCCGAGCTCGAGGACCTCCAGGCCGACAACCGTGCCCTGGTCGACGACGTCTTCCGCCTCACCGACGACGTACAGCTGCTCGAGACACGCGCCACGGCCTCGGCCGGGGGTGATGCCGCCCTCGTCGAGCTCGACCGGGCGCTGCGTCAGCGGTCCGCCGAGCTCGCCGGTCGCGTCCGGGCGCTCGACCAGCGGCAGGTCGGCTGGTGGGTCCGCGTCGTCGCCGAGGAGCAGGCCATGATCGACGAGTTCGCCCGGCTCGGCGACGTCGAGCAGGCGGTGGCCCGCTACGGCGGGACCGACGACCCCGCCGACGCCGCCCTCGCGACCAGGCCCGGACCTGGTTCCGGGCCCGAGCAGGTGCTCGCCTGGTGGCGCGGCCTGACCGAGGCGCAGCGACTGGCCCTGCTCGCGGCCGCGCCCGGCGCGATCGGCAACCTCGACGGCATCCCGGCCATCGACCGCGACGCGGCCAACAGGGTCCGGCTGAGCCGCGACCTCGCGACCCTGCGCCACCTCGAGGACCTCGGTCAGCTGACCGACCATGAGCGCGAGACCCTCGACAACGCCGAGGCGACCGAGGAGGCGCTCGACCGGCACGCCGACGACACCGACGCCCACGGCGACCACGTGCCAACGCTGCTGTGGATCTACGACCCGGGGGCCTACCCGCACGACGACGGGACCGTCGACGGCCGGGTCGCGATCGCCGTCGGCGACCCCGACGACGCCGACGTGGTCGCGGTCAACGTGCCCGGCATCAAGACCGAGGCCGACGACATCGGCGCCTACACCGACCGTGCGTGGGAGCTGCACCAGTCCGCCACCACCGCCAACCCCGACCGGGACTACGCCAGCATCGCCTGGCTGGGCTACGACGCCCCGCCCGAGATCGACGGCGCGGGCGACCTCGAGACGGCGGCCTCGGCCGGGTCCGCGGACCGCGGCGGCACCCTGCTCGCCGAGTCGCTCCGCGGGTTGCGGGCGGTGGGTGGCGACGACACCGAGATCGTGCCGATCGGGCACTCCTACGGCTCGGTCGCCCTGGGATCCGCGCTGTCCCAGCACGACGTCGACGTCGACCGGGCGGTCGTGGTCGGGAGCCCGGGCCTCGGCGCGGGCATCGACGACACCGGCGACCTCGACCTGCCGCGCCACCAGCTCTACGTCGGGCAGAACGACGACGACCTCGTCGCCGGCCTCGGCCAGAACGGCGCGCTCGGCCTCGGCGGCGCCGGTCACGGCCAGGACCCTGCCGACGACGGCTTCGGCGGCACCCGGTTCCAGGCCAACGCGGGCCCGGGGCACGACGACCACTCGGGCTACTACGACAACGACAGCGAGTCGCTGCACAACCTCGGGGAGATCCTCGCCGGCCACGACCCGACCCGGGCCGGCCCGGTGCAGGACCCCTGGTGGACCTCGGCCCACGACCCCGAGGAGGGCGCGACCTCCGACCTCTACGACACCGACCACGACGGCGACACCGACGGGGTCCCGCGCCGATGAGGACCCTTCCCGCCGCGCTGCTGGCGCTGCTGCTGCTCGCAGGGTGCGACCAGGTCGATCACCGACCCGCGTCCACCGAGCCAGCCGAGCCGGATGAGTACGCCGCCTACCTCCTGTCCCGCGACCAGGCGCGTCGCGTCGTCCCCGAGCTCGCCGCGGCGATCGGTGACGCGCTCGGCGGCCGGGTCGACCTCCTCAGCGGGCGACCGGACGGGTGCCGCTCGAGCGCCGACCAGAGCACGGCCTTCGAGTACGCCGTCACCGCCACGATCGTCGGCACCCGACCCGACCCCGACCTGGCGACCGTGGCCCGGGTGCTCGACCGCCACGGCTGGACGGTCACCGAGCAGCCCCGCACCTACGGCGGCACGCAGCGGCTCAGCGCCGCTCGACCGGGCCTGAGCGTCGGCCTCAACGAGGGTGACCCGCGCTCACGGCTCGTGCTGCGCTCGGGGGCGTCGTGCTTCTTCGTGCCGGAGTCGGAGCGCGAGTCCCTGCTCGACCTCGACGAGGACCTGTCGGTCCGCTGGGGTTCGCCACGGTGGTCGAGGAGGCCCCCGGCGGCCGTGGCTCCACGGTGGTCGAGGAGGCCGCCCGCGGCCGTGGCTCCACGGTGGTCGAGGAGGCCGCCCGCGGCCGTCTCGAGACCACACCAGCCGCGCCGGCCCACCTGGCCTGCCCGCACTCCCTACCCCTCGACCGACCGACCGTGGTGGAGTCGTCCCATGAAGCGCCAGATGCCCACGCGCCACGACCTCGCTCCGCTGCTGCAGTTCAAGAGGCCGGAGCTGTCGCCCAAGAGGCGCCGGCTCGACAAGGCGCTGACCATCGACGACCTGCGCAACGTGGCCAAGCGGCGTACGCCCAAGCCGGCCTTCGACTACACCGACGGCGCCGCCGACGGTGAGGTCGGGCTGGCCCGGGCGCGCCAGGCGTTCGCCGACATCGAGTTCCACCCCTCGATCCTGCGTGACGTCTCGAGCGTCGACACCTCGCGCGAGGTGCTCGGCAAGCGGGTGGCTCTGCCCTTCGGCATCGCCCCGACCGGCTTCACGCGGATGATGCAGGCCGAGGGCGAGATCGCCGGTGCGACCGCGGCGACCGCGGCCGGTATCCCCTTCGCGCTGTCCACGATGGGCACGACCTCGATCGAGGACGTCGCCGCCGCCGATCCGGGCGGGCGGCACTGGTTCCAGCTCTACATGTGGAAGGACCGCGACCGCTCGATGGCGCTGGTCGACCGGGCCGCGAAGGCTGGTTACGACACGTTGCTGGTCACCGTCGACGTGCCGGTGGCCGGTGCGCGGTTGCGCGACGTGCGCAACGGCATGACGATCCCGCCGTCGCTGACGCCGCGCACGGTGGTCAACGCGATCCCGCGTCCCGCGTGGTGGATCAACTTCCTGACCACCGAGCCGCTGGCCTTCGCCTCGCTCGATGCGTGGTCGGGCACGGTGGCCGACCTGCTGGACACGATGTTCGACCCGACGGTGACCTACGAGGACCTGGCCTGGATCAAGGCGCAGTGGCCGGGCAAGGTCGTGGTCAAGGGCGTGCAGTCGCTGCCCGACGCCGTGCGCCTGGCCGACGCCGGCGTCGACGCCGTGCTGCTGTCCAACCACGGCGGGCGTCAGCTTGACCGGGCGCCCGTGCCGTTCCACCTGCTCCCGCAGGTCGTCAAGGAGATCGGCTCCGACGTCGAGGTCCACCTCGACAC
Organism: Sphingomonas paucimobilis; assembly: GCA_943371595.1. Classification (GTDB taxonomy): domain Bacteria; phylum Actinomycetota; class Actinomycetes; order Propionibacteriales; family Nocardioidaceae; genus Nocardioides. The sequence continues at coordinate 313 of CALRVO020000105.1, read as the reverse complement.
CGGCATCATGTCGGGCCAGGACGTCGTGGCCGCGATCGCCCACGGCGCCCACTTCACCCTGATCGGACGGGCCTATCTCTACGGCCTGATGGCCGGTGGTCGCGAGGGTGTCGACCGGGCCATCGAGATCCTCGCCGGCCAGGTCGAGCGCACGATGCGGCTGCTGGGCGTCACGAGCCTCGACGAGCTCGAGCCGGGCCACGTGACGGCCCTGCACCGCCTCGCGCCCCGCCCCTGAGCCGACCCGTCGTACATGTACGACGGGTCACCGTGAAAAAGACGCTGACCCGTCGTACATGTACGACGGGTCAGC
>CALRVO020000104.1:0-9905 GCA_943371595.1 Sphingomonas paucimobilis | reverse complement strand
GGCGGTCGGCTCGTGGCCGACATGCTCGTCGCGGCCGGGGTCCACCGGGTGCTGACCATGAGCCTGCACGCCCCTCAGGTGCACGGCTTCTTCTCCGTGCCGGTCGACCACCTGACCGCGCTGGGGGTGCTGGCCGACCACTTCCAGGGCCAGGACCTCACCGACTGCGTCGTGGTGTCCCCCGACTTCGGCAACGCCAAGACCGCGACCCAGTTCTCGCGGCTGCTGGGCCTGCCGGTCGCGGCCGGCAGCAAGAAGCGACTGGCCGACGACCGGGTCGTGATCGACGAGATCGTGGGCGACGTCGAGGGCAAGCGGGCGATCGTGCTCGACGACGAGATCGCCACCGGTGGCTCGATCGTCGAGCTGCTCGACCGGCTCGCCGAGCGCGGCTGCACCGGGGCCGCGGTCGCCTGCACCCACGGGCTGTTCGTCGGCAAGGCGGTCGAGCGGCTCCGCGGCCACCCCATGATCTCGGAGGTGGTCACCACCGACACGGTGCCGCCGCCCCGGGTCGAGGGCGGGTGGCCCGAGCTCGAGGTCCGCAGCGTGGCCGGCCTGTTCGCCTCCGCGATCGCCCGCATCCACGCCGGCGAGTCGATCAGCAGCCTCTTCGACGGCGTCGACCCGTCGCTGGGGCCGCCGCAGCCGCGGCTCTTCGACTGAGCGGTCCGGTCGTCGGCCGGGCTCAGCCCACCCGCAGCGGGCGGGTGCGGCCGAAGAGGCTGCCGGGCACCGGGTCGTCGCCGAGCAGGCGGAGCGCGAGGTTGGCGACGTCGCCGTTGCGGACCGGCTGCCTGCCCCTGAGCGACGGCCGCGTGGTGCCCGGGTCGCGGTAACCGGGGTTGATCGCGTAGAGGTCGGCGTGGGCGATGCCGGGGCCCCAGACCACGAACGGGACCGTGTAGTCGGCCGGTCGGTGGGTGGCGCTGTGGCTGGTCGAGCCGGGCACGCCCCCGTGGTCGGCGGTGAGGACGATCGTCAGGTCGTCGAGCTCGGGTCGCTGGTCGGCGTCGGCGAGCATCAGGCCGACGAGCCGGTCGAGCCCCCGGACCGCGTCGAGGTACGCCGGGGACAGCCAGCCGGAGGCGTGGCCGGTCCGGTCGGCGTCACCGAGGTGCACGAAGGTCAGCGCGCGGTCCTGGGCGACCAGGTCGGCGCGGGCGTCGGCGACGACGGCGGCGTCGTCCTCCTCGTGGATGCCGACCCGGTCGATCGCACCGGGCCACGACCGGGACCACAGGGCGAACTTGGTCTTGGCGGCGTACAGCGCCGTCGAGCCGCCCTCGGCGTGGACCCGGGTGAAGACCGAGGCGACCGGGTGACCCGCGGCGCGCTGCACCGTGCGCGGCCGCAGCCGGTCGTCGTTCCAGGTGACACCGTGACCGCCCCGGCGGCGGTCGATGCGGCGCCCGGTGACCATGCTGGTGTGGTTGGGCAGGGTGATGGTCAGCTCGACCTGGGTGCGTGCGTCGAGCGTGCCGGCACCCTCGTCGAAGAGCCTCCAGAGGTGGGGGAGACCGCGGTGGCCCAGCCTGCGCAGGACCGTGGGGTTGAAGCCGTCGAGCGAGACCACCAGCACCTGCGGGTCGGTGTCGGCCGCAGCGTGCGTGACCTGCTCCCGGGCACGGCGGCCCCCGCCCGGGAGGGCCGCGACGGCGACGCCGGTGACGCAGGCGACGACGACCACGGCGGCGACGAGGACACGGGGCGCGCGCAGGAGGTCGCGCAGGGGGTGAGGCACGTCTCCACGGTAGGCGCTCGGCGGCGGGTTGGCGCCGGGAACCGTCATGGAGATCACCCGCACGGTCCCGTGCGTTGTGGGTGCCCCACGCCGTAACGTTTCGCCTCGTGATCACCGAGCCGACGTCGCCCTCGCCCGCGCGACCCGGCTCCCCGGGCCTGCGCGACGCCCCGATCGGCATCTTCGACTCCGGGTTCGGCGGGCTGACCGTCGCCCGGTCGGTGATCGACCAGCTGCCGCACGAGTCGCTGCTCTACGTCGGCGACACCGCCCGCCAGCCCTACGGCCCCAAGCCGATCGGCGAGGTCCGCGAGTACGCGCTCGAGTGCCTCGACCACCTGGTCCACCAGGGCGTCAAGGCCCTGGTGATCGCGTGCAACTCGGCGAGCGCGGCGATGTTGCGCGACGCCCGCGAGCGCTACGACGTGCCGGTCGTCGAGGTCATCTTCCCCGCCACCAGGCGGGCCGTCGCCGCGACCCACAGCGGGCGGATCGGGGTGATCTGCACCCGTTCGACCGCCGAGTCGCGGGCCTACGACGACGCCTTCGCGGCCGCCCCGCAGGTCGAGCTCACGACCCGGGCCTGCCCGCGCTTCGTCGACTTCGTCGAGGCCGGGGTCACCGGGGGCGACGAGCTGCTCGCCGCCGCCCACGACTACCTCGACCCGCTGGTCGCCGCCGGGGTCGACACCCTGATCCTGGGCTGCACCCACTACCCGCTGCTGACCGGCGTCATCTCCTACGTCATGGGCGACGACGTCACCCTGGTCAGCAGCGCCGAGGAGTGCGCCAAGGACGTCTACCGGATGCTCGCCGACACCGACCTGATGCGCACGTCGGGCGACCCGACCTACCGGTTCGTCACCACCGGCTCGCCGGTCGAGTTCGAGACGATCGGGCGCAGGTTCCTCGGACCTGAGATGGTCGGTGCCAGTCAGTTCGTGGGGGGAGTGGTGGCATGAGCGCGATGAGGCTCACGATCATCGGCTGCTCGGGGTCCTACCCCGGTCCGGAGTCGCCGGCCAGCTGCTACCTGCTCGAGGCCGACGTGGGTGACGGCGACGACAAGCGGACGTGGCGGATCCTGCTCGACCTCGGCAACGGCGCGCTCGGCGTGCTGCAGCGTCACATCGACGCGCTCGCCGTCGACGCGGTGTTCTTCAGCCACCTGCACCCCGACCACTGCAGCGACCTGTGCGGCTTCTACGTGCTGCGCAAGTACCACCCCGAGGGCGCGCAGCCGCGCATCCCCGTCTACGGCCCCAGCGGCGTCGCCGAGCGGATGTCCGACGCCTACGGGCTGCCCGACGGGCTGGGCATGACCGACGCCTTCGACTTCCGTGAGTACGCCGGCCCGGTCACCGTCGGTCCCTTCAGCGTGCTCCCCATCCCCGTCGAGCACCCCGTCGAGGCCTACGGCCTGCGCATCAGCGCCGGTGGCTCCTCGCTCGGCTACAGCGGTGACACCGCCACCTGCGAGGGCCTGGACAAGGTCGCGGCCGACGTGCGGCTGCTGCTCTGCGAGGCGTCGTTCCGCGACGTCGACCACAACCCGCCCGGCATCCACCTCACCGGCGTCGACGCCGGTGCGGTCGCGGCCCGGGCCCGTGCCGCCCGGCTCGTGATCACCCACGTGCCGCCGTGGTTCGACGCCGACGCCATGGTCGCCGAGGCACGCACGGCCTACTCCGGCCCGATCGACCTGGCCGCCGTCGGGACGACGTACGAGCTCTGACCCGGGGCCTCGCGTCCGACGCACCCACCCGCGCGGGTGGACTTCGCCGCGGCGAGTCCGAGGATCGTCGGGGTGCGCGCGGGCGACCGCCCGGCTCGGGGCGCACACCTGAAGGAGCAGTTCAGGGGTTACGGATTCGGTGGGTTCCTGCTCGTCGTCGGGCTGGTGCTGGCCCTGGCGGTCACCGACCAGGTCGACGGCGTCGACCTGACGATGGTCGGCTGGATCATGGCCGGCGTCGGCCTCGTCGTCATCGCGCTGACCGCGATCACCTGGAACACCGGTCGACGCGCCCGCACCGTCGAGACGGTCACCAACCCCGACGGCACCCAGTCGACCGTCGAGCGGCGCACGCAGACCTGAGCGACCCCGCCCGTCCGCGGGTGTCGGGGGTGTCGGCGCCGGTTCATCGGGCAGAGTGTCGGCCATGATCACCGTCGAGGGCCTCACCCGCACCTACGGCAGCTTCACCGCTGTCGACGACGTCAGCTTCGCCTGCCGCCCCGGACGGGTCACCGGGTTCCTCGGGCCCAACGGGGCGGGCAAGACGACGACGATGCGGGTGCTGGTGGGGCTCACGCCCCCCACCCGCGGGCGGGCGACGATCGGCGGCCACCTCTACCACGACCTGCCCAACCCCGGTCGGCACGTCGGGGTGCTCCTCGACGCCAGCGCCCAGCACGGGGGCCGCACCGGACGCGAGATCCTCACCATCGGGGCCACCGCGATGGGCCTGCCGATGTCGCGGGTCGACGAGATGCTCCACCTCGTCTCGCTCACCCCCGACGAGGCCTCCCGTCGACTGCGCCACTACTCGCTCGGCATGAAGCAGCGTCTCGGCATCGCCCACGCGCTGCTCGGCGACCCGCAGGTGCTCATCCTCGACGAGCCCGCCAACGGCCTCGACCCGGCCGGCATCCGCTGGATGCGCGGGCTGCTCAAGGGCTACGCCGACCGTGGCGGCACCGTGCTGCTCTCGAGCCACCTGCTGCACGAGGTCGAGCAGATCGCCGACGAGATGATCCTCATCGGCCACGGCCGCATCGTGGCGCGCGGCGACAAGAAGACGCTGATGGAGTCGCAGAAGGCGACGCGCACCGCGACGACGACCGTGGTGTCGCTCGACAACGCACGGCTGGGCGAGGCCCTGCGCGCCAAGGGCTTGCAGGTCAGCGCCGGACCGGAGGCGCTCACCGTCGCCTGCGAGGCGGTCGAGGTCGGCCGCGTCGCCGCTGAGAACCAGGTCGTCCTGGTCGACCTCCGCTCGGTCGAGGGCGGCCTTGAGGACCTCTTCCTCGAGCTCACCTCCACCACCCAGCGCGAGGGCTACCCGCCCGGACCGCCCGGCTACCGACCGCCCCCGCCACCCCAGGGCCCGCCCGCCTACCACCCGCAGCCAGGAGCACCCCGATGAGCGCGACGTACCCGCCGTCCGGCCCGCCCCAGGGTCCGCCCTCGGGCCCACCAGCCCACCAGGGTCCCGTGCTCGACATCTCCCAGACCGCCGCGATCCCGTTCTGGCGGCTGGTCAAGGTCGAGCTGCGCAAGGCGGTCGACACCTCGGCCGGGTTCTGGCTGCTCGCCGCGATCGCCGTGCTGATCATCATCGTCGAGGGCTTCGTGCTGGTCGTCGGGCTGTTCGACGGCGAGACCCAGTTCCGGCTGACCGACTTCACCACGCTGGGCGGCTACGTGCTGCAGCCGCTGCTGCCGATCGTCGTGGCGCTGCAGGTCACCAGCGAGTGGAGCCAGCGCACGGCCATGGTCACCTTCGCCACCGAGCCGCGACGCCTGGTCGTCGTCTACGCCAAGCTCGCCTCCGGCGCGATGCTGGCCCTGCTGATGACGCTGGTGCTGTTCGTCGTCGCCCTGGCCTGCCTGCTGGTGCTGTGGGTCTTCGCCGACAACGTCGACTGGGACACCAGCGCGTCGGGGACCTTCGGGCTCCTCGCGTTCCTGTTCGTCGGGGTGGCGGTCGCCTTCGCCGCTGCGACGCTGCTGCTCAACACCCCGGCCACGATCGTCGTCTTCCTGGGCGTGATCTACGCCGTCCCGACGATCGTCGCGACCATCGGTGCCCTGTGGAGCGACTTCCGCGACGTCGGCCGCTACCTCAACCTGCAGGGCGCGCTCTACCCCGTGCTCTCGGGCTCGCTCGACAGCGGCGCCGAGTGGGGACGCTTCCTGGTCGCGATGGTGGTGTGGGTGGTCGTCCCGCTCGCGCTCGGCATGGCGCGGATCGTCCGCGCCGAGGTGAAGTAACGGTTCAGTCGAGCCCGGCGTCGTGGACGCAGATCGCGATCTGCACCCGGTTGGTGACGCCGAGCTTGTCGAAGACCCGCGAGACGTGGGTCTTGACCGTCGGCACCGAGAGGTGGAGCTCGCCGGCGACCTCGGCGTTGGACAGCCCGCGCCCGACGGCGAGCGCGACGTCGCGCTCGCGGTCGGTCAGCGTGGCGAGACGGGCCGCGGCCTCCTGGGCGCGGTCGTCGCCGTCACCGGAGCGCAACCGCGCGATGAGCGTGCGCGTGACCGACGGCGACAGCATCGGGTCGCCGTCGGCGACCTTGCGGATCGCCGCGACGATCTCGGACGGCGCGGTGTCCTTGAGCAGGAACCCGTCGGCGCCGGCCGCGAGGGCCTCGACGACGTGCTCGTCGGCGTCGAACGTGGTCAGCACGATCACCTGGGGCGGGTGCGGCTCGGCGAGCAGCAGGCGGGTCGCCTCCAGGCCGTTGAGCCGGGGCATCCGGATGTCCATGAGCACCACGTCGGGGGTCAGCTCGACGGCCCGGCGTACGCCGTCACGGCCGTCGACCGCCTCGCCGACGACCTCGAGGTCGTCGGCGCCGCCCAGCATCAGCCGCAGGGCCGAGCGCACCAGCGGGTCGTCGTCGACGAGCAGGACCCGCGTCGGACGAGGCGTGGGGGTCATGCGGCAGGCACCGCCCAGGGGATCCAGCCGCGGAGCACGAAGTGGCCCTGGGCCGCACCGTGCTCGATCCGCCCACCGCGCAGCGCGGCCCGCTCGGCGAGGCCGACCAGGCCGAGCCCGGAGCCGGGGGTGGCCGACGGGCCGAAGCCCAGCGGGTTGACCAGCACCACCTCGATCCCGGCCTCGGGGGAGCCCTGGACGTCGATCGTGAGCTCGGCACCCGGGGCGTGCTTGCGCGCGTTGGTGATGCCCTCCTGCACGATCCGGTAGAGCGTGCGGCCGGTCGCCTCGGGCACCGGGGTGCCGTCGACCGCGTCGACGGTGTCGGCGAAGGCCACCCGCAGGCCCTGGCGCCGCGCCTCGTCGACCAGGTCGTCGAGGTCGGCGTAGGTCGGCTGCGGGGCGTGCGCGGGGCCGTCGGTGCCGTCGCGCAGCACCCCCAGGACGCCGCGCAGGTCGGTGAGGGCGTCGTTGGCGGCGTCGCGGATGACGGTGACGCCCTCGCGCAGCTCGCCGGTCGACAGGTCGTCGCGGTAGGCCAGGGCCCCGGCCCGCATGGAGATCTGCGAGATCCGGTGGGCCAGGACGTCGTGCATCTCGCGGGCGATCCGGCTGCGTTCCTCGAGCCGGGACCGGTCGGCGCGCAGCTCCTGCTCGGCCTCCGCGCGCTCGGCCCGGGCGCGCAGGGTCCACAGCAGCTCGCGGCGCGAGCCGATGTACATGCCCCAGGCCAGCACGGCCGAGATGAAGATGATGCTGGTGGACGCGGTGACCCACCACGCCTCCGACTGCTCGGGCGGGTACATCGCCGTGAACAGCCAACCCGACACGAGGTTGACCACGGCGACCGCGAGGACGGGCACCCAACGTCGGGTGGTGGCCAGCGAGACCGCCGCCAGGACCGCCGGACCGGCGGCCGCGGCCGAGAACGTGGCGAGCAGCGCCGTGGCGACCGCGACGGCCAGCCGTGCCCGGCGGCGTACGTGGACGAGCCCGAGGGCGGCGGCACCGAGCACGAGGTCGACCGCGACCTGCAGCGACGTGCGCGGGTCGCCGATGCCGAACCACACCACCGCGCTGATGGCGACCATCCCCACGAGGCGCCACGCGTGGCTCCACCACCGCAGCTGCGGCTGGCACTCCTCCGGTCGGGGCCGGCCCACGTCTGGCACGGTCCCAGCCTAGGCAGTGGCCCGTCGGGCGGCATCGTCCCGCGGTCGGCGCGGACTACGACTTTGGTCGCAGGTCGCGATGCGCCGGGCCGATGTGTGCGGCCCGCTGGCCGAGCAGGGTGGAGCCATGATCGAAGTCAACGGACTGTCTCGGACCTACGGCGGCTTCACGGCCGTCGACGACGTCAGCTTCACCTGCGAGCCAGGTCGGGTGACCGGGTTCCTCGGCCCCAACGGCGCCGGGAAGACCACCACGATGCGGGTCATGGTCGGCCTCACCCCGCCGACCCGCGGGCGGGTCACCATCGGCGGGCACCTCTACCGCGACCTGCCCAACCCGGGGCGTCACGTCGGGGTGCTCCTCGACGCCGGCGCCCAGCACGCCGGCCGCACCGGCCGCGAGATCCTGACCCTCGGTGCCCGCTCGATGATGCTGCCCGACAGCCGGGTCGACGAGATGCTCGACATGGTGTCGCTCACCGACGCCGAGGCCGGCCGCCGGATGCGCAACTACTCCCTCGGCATGAAGCAGCGCCTCGGCATCGCCCACGCGCTGCTCGGCGACCCCGAGGTGCTCATCCTCGACGAGCCGGCCAACGGTCTCGACCCGGCCGGCATCCGCTGGATGCGTGACCTGCTCAAGGGCTACGCGCGTCGCGGCGGCACGGTGCTGCTGTCCAGCCACCTGCTCAACGAGGTCGAGCTCGTCGCCGACGAGATGATCCTCATCGGGCGTGGCCGCATCGTCGCGCAGGGCGATAAGCAGTCGCTGCTGGCCGGCGGCGCGGGGCAGGGCGGGGTGACCACCGTCGTCTCGGCCCTCGACCGCGACGCCCTCGCCGAGGCGCTGCGGCTCTCCGGCTACGACGCCACGCCGGACGGCAGCGGCTTCAAGGTCGCCGCGTCCACGGCCGACGTCGGCCGGGCGGCGCTCGAGCACCTGGTGGTGCTGACCGAGCTCCGCAACGGCGCCGCCGGGCTCGAGGACCTCTTCCTCGAGCTCACCTCCGACACCCAGCGCGAGAAGGCAGGAGCCGCAGCATGACCACCACCGACCTCACCACCACCCCGGGGCCGCTGCCCCGCACCATCGACATCAGCAACGACGAGCGCGTGCCCTTCGGCCGGCTCGTGTCGGTCGAGACCCGCAAGTCCTTCGACACCCGCGCGGGCCGCTGGCTGACGATCTCGATCGTCGGGCTCGTGCTGCTCGTCACCGGGATCGGGGTGTTCGCGTTCCCCGAGGACGCCCAGGACTACGTCGACATGCTCGGCCTGACCGGCGGCGTCCTCGGCTACTTCCTGCCGATCCTGATGATCATGCTGGTCACCAGCGAGTGGAGCCAGCGCACCGGGCTCAACACCTTCACCCTCGAGCCGCGGCGCACGCGGGTGATCGGCGCCAAGATCACCGCCGGCCTCGGGCTCGCCGTGGTGGTCCTCGCCCTCGGCGCCGCCATCGCCGCGGTCGGCGTGGCCCTCAGCCCCGTCAACGGCGGGGAGGCCGTGTGGAACCTCGGCTACAACGAGGTCCAGAACTTCCTGCTGACCAGTCTGATCGGCGTCCTCGTCGGGTTCGCGCTGGCCATGCTGCTGCGCAGCTCGCCCGCCGCGATCGTCGCCTACTTCGTCTACACCTTCATCCTGCCGGGCGTCGCCGGTGCGCTGAGCGCCCTGATCGACGGCTTCGACAAGGTCGCCCCCTGGGTCGAGTTCAACACCGCCCAGTCGCCGCTGTTCACCGGCGACTACCGCGCCACCGGGGAGGAGTGGGCCCAGATCGCCGTCTCGGGTGTGATCTGGCTCGTCATCCCCTTCACCCTCGGCCTGTGGCGCCTGGTCAAGGCCGAGGTCAAGTAGGGCCGCCGCAGGCGCGCCCACCTTCGTCACCTCCGACCGCTGGGGCACACTGACGCGGTGGCGACCTCGGGCGACTACTCCTGGATCAACGACACCCACCTGTCGGACGCCGCCTGCGTCGCCGTGGTGCCGGCGGCCGACCGCACCGCGGTGCTGGCGGCGTACGGCGCGCGGCTGGACCCGGTGGTGATGGACGAGATCGGGAACGTCGCCCTCAACCCGCTCGGGCGCGACCTCATCCAGGTGGTCGAGGTCGGCGACGCGGTGGTCGTGCTCGAGGACAACGGCTTCCAGGCCACACGCCCCGAGGTCCTCGGGCCGCTCTCTCTCGCGAGCCGCTCGGGCGTCGCGGCCGCGTTCTTCTGGAACGTCAACGCGCTGACGTCGTTCACTGCCGGGCGGTCCGGGAGCGTCGAGTTCGCCGTCGAGCTCCTCGGCTTCGAGGAGGGCGACGAGGAT
>CALRVO020000103.1:0-9975 GCA_943371595.1 Sphingomonas paucimobilis | reverse complement strand
GTCGATCGGGTGCGTGACCTGGTTCCAGACGGCGAAGTGGACCTTGTACGCCAGCGGGTCGAGGCCCTCGGGCAGCAGCGCGGTGAGCGGGATGACGTCCATTCCGGGGACCCTAGGTGAGCGTGGCCACGAGGCGTGCGACCCCGGGCATCAGCCGGCCACCGATCGCTCGACGAGGTCGAGGTCGCGGACGCAGAACCGGTGGTGCTCGACCTCCTCGCCGAGCACCGTGCCCAGGCACTGGCGCAGCGACCGCCCGCGGGCGTAGGGAGGCCACCGCCCGTCGTCCGGGACCGGTGCCGGTTCCTGGAGCTGCTCGGACGTGATCGCGTCGAGCCAGTGCTCCAGCTCTGCTGCCTGCTCGTCGCGGACCGCCACCACCTCGTCGAGCGTCGGGTCGGCCGACGGGTCGAGGCCCTGCTCCTCGCGGTCGGGCACCGACTCGATGCCCAGGCCCAGCGGGGTGAACAGGTCGGTCGACCCGAGGCAGCAGCGGCGGAACCACGAGTCGTGGACGAAGACCAGGTGACGCAGCGTCTGCAGCGCCGACCACTCGCCGTTGACGCGCTGGTGCTCGAGACCGGGAGCCTGCCGCAGGCGGGCCACGGTCGCCGCCCAGTCGGTGCGCAGCTGGCTCCACCCCTGCCGCAGGTCGGCCACGTCGTCGGACCGGATGAGTCGACGTACGGGGTGGCGACGGTCGAGCTCGGCCTCGACATAGCCCATGACCTCGACGCCGTTGACCACGAGGTCGGTCACCAGCCCGTCGATCACCGCGCCCTGCATGACGACCCCGATCAGCCGGGCGTTGCTCAGGTCGCACTCACGGAACTCCGCGCCCTGCAGGTCCTGGTCCACGTACTGCTCCATGCCCGGCACGCTATGCCCGGCCACCGACAGTCCGGGCGTACGTCCGTGTCGTCCCCCGTAGGCTCGCCCCATGTCGCAGACGCTGGGCAAGGGCCAGAACCTCTCCCTGCCTCCGGGCCAGGTCGCCGTGCACGTAGGAGCGGGCGCTCCGGTCGACGTGTCGGCGCTGCTGCTCACCGCGACCGGCAAGGTGCGAGACGACGACGACTTCGTGTTCTACAACCAGCCGTCGGCGAGCGGCGTGCGCTACCGCGCCGACGGCGTCGACATCGACCCCGCGCAGGTGCCGCCCGACATCGAGCGCGTCGTGGTGAGCGCGAGCCTCGACGGCAGCGGGCCGGCGACCTTCGGGCAGCTGGGCGCACTCACGCTGACCGTCTCGGTGGGCGGGTCGGCCGTCGCCACCTTCGTCCCCGACGGCCTCAGCTCCGAGACCGCGCTGCTGTGCGTCGAGGTCTACCGGCGTCAGGGTGCGTGGAAGGTGCGTGCGGTCGGACAGGGGTACGCCGACGGGCTCGCCGGGATCGCCACCAACTTCGGGATCTCGGTCGGTGAGCAGACCCCACCACCGCCCGCCGCGGCAGCGCCTCCGCCTCCGCCGCCTCCCCCGCCCGCAGCGGCAGCACCGCCGCCGCCACCACCTGCTCCCACCCCGACTCCCCCGCCGCCCCCGCCGCCTGCACCCGCGAGCACCGCTCCCTCCCTGAGCAAGATCACGCTCACCAAGCGCGGCGAGTCGGTCAACCTCGCCAAGGGCGGCGGTGGCGCCTTCGTCGTCAACCTCGACTGGAACCAGGCGGCGCCGCAGGGCCAGAAGGGTCAGAAGCGCGGCTTCCTGCAGCCCAAGGTCCGGGGCATCGACCTCGACCTCGCCTGCCTCTACGTGCTCTCCTCGGGCAAGGTCAGCGGCATCCAGGCGCTCGGCAACAGCTTCGGCAGCTATGACCAGGAGCCGTGGATCCAGCTCGACCGCGACGACCGCAGCGGCGCGGCGACGGGCGGCGAGACGATGCGGATCAACGAGCGCCACTCGGCCCAGTTCGACCGCATCCTCGTCTACGCGATGATCTACGAGGGAGTGGCCAACTGGTCCCAGGCCGACGGCGTCGTACGCGTCAGCCAGCAGGGCGGGCCGACGATCGAGGTCAGGCTCGACGAGAGCCAGCCCCTGCCGATCTGCGCGGTCGCGATGCTCACCCACACCGGCGGCGGCCAGATGAAGGCCGAGCGCCTCGTCACCTACCACCGCACCCAGGTCGAGATGGACCAGGCCTACGGCATCGGCGCACCGTGGGGCGGTCCGGCCCGCAAGTAGGGGCGACCCCTGGTTGGTGCCGGTGCCGGCACACCTCACCCCGGGCGGATGATCCGTCGCCACCGGCGGTGATCGACACTGCGGCAGCGGACGACACTGTCGACAGTTGGGACACGCACATGCTGATCATCGCCATCATCCTGTTCGGCATGATCGCGGGTGCGGCCGCACAGCTGCTGCTCGGCAACCCGCGCGGAGGCATCGACTGGAGCCTGGCCTTCGCGACCGGCCTCGTCGGCTCCTTCGTGGGCGGGCTCCTGGTGAGCCTGCTCTCCGGCGACGGGCTGGAGCTGCGCCCCAGCGGACTGATCGGCTCCATCGTGGGCGCGGTGATCGTGACCGCGGGCTGGCTGTCCTACAGGCGCCGCGGTGTCCGGGCGTGACGTGACGCGCGGTCGCCTCAGTCGAACGCCGGACGCAAGTCCTCACGGAGCTGCCTGAAGTTGTGCGGGGTCACCTTCCAACGCTCCTCGTCGGTCTCCTCGAAGGTCACGCCGTACTTACCTGTCGTCCGGTCGAGCTGCACCAGCACCTTTCGCGGCAGCGCCTCACCGGGTCGGTAGTAGCTGTCCGTGTAGGCCTTCACCGCAGGTGCGACCGCCCACGGGTCGCTGGCCACGGCCGTGATCGCGCCGTCGGGCGAGTAGAGGTAGCCGTGCGCCTCGTTGAACTCACCGCCGGGGAGCTCCAGGATCATGGCCAGCGACTCCCAACCGTCGACGCTCGGACCGCCCATCGTCTCGAGGAGGGCGCGGATGAGATCGGCTGTGACGTTGCTGGTCATGACGTCCAGCCGACCACGGGGACCGTGGTCGGCTCGTCGTCGGGGTACCGAGCCACTGGTCACGCCCCGTAGCGCGCTTGGACCACCACCTCAGGAGAGCGGCCGTGCCGGTCGACGTAGGCCTCGACGATCTCGTGGGTCACGTCCTCGCCGGAGCGAAGGCGGACCAGGTAGGGCACCAGCCAGTGCAGGTCGGCCGCGTCGAACTCCGTCTCGAACATCGGGTTGAGGCCGGTCTGCAGGCCGTCCAGCACCATGGTGAGCGGGAGCTGGCCGCCGGCGTTGGCCGCGTGCGGCCCGACCGAGAACGACAGCCGCGTGTCCGCGCCGGCGGGATGGACGGCCACCTCGACCGGGTGCGGGTACCGTCCGGGCCCGGTTCGCGCCACCACGAGAAACTGCAGCGGCTGGTCCCTACTCACACCCTTCGCCATGTCTCCATCAGAGCATGTCCCCGCAGGTGGGTGGTTGGTCGAGGGCTGGTGCGCCGGAGGCGGCGACAGGACGCAGCTCCGACGGGTCCCGAATGCCGATCGCGTACTGGGATCGGAACTGCCGAGACGTCATCGCGAGCGCCTACCTCGAGTGGTTCGGGTGGAGCCCGGAAGAGATGCGCGGGGGTTCGCCTCCGCGAAGTGACACTCAAGAGGTGCAGATCAGCCGACGTCGACCCGCGCGGTGAACGTCTGCGCGGGTGGCGCGCCGGGGTCCCATGGCTGCACCAGCCGCAGGCGCACCACGGCCGATCCCGGCTCGGAGGCCGTGAACCGGAAGACCCGCCGCCCGAAGGCTCCGGCCGCGTCCGAGACATCCGGTTCGACGCGGGAGTCAACGCCGGCCAGCGCCGGCCCCGGTGGGCCGGCCAGCTCCCAGCAGTAACCGGTCGCCCCCTCCGGGAGCGCCACCTCGAGCACGCCACCAGGTGCCAGCTCGACGTCGCTGCCGTCGTCGCTCTCCCCCAAGCGGGCGTACGACGGCCCGCCAGCGCTGCCGTGCTGACCGCCGACGACGCCGGAGGCGGCGGAACGCTCACGGGAGGGGTCAAGCGGCGTGCCGAGGACGGCGCCTGCCAGCTGGTCCGGGGCGAGGTCCGCCCCGTCGAGCAGGGCGCCGCTGAGCGTCGTACCGGTCAGGACGGCGCCGACCAGCCGAGCCCCCCGAAGGTCGGCCCAGGTGAGGTCGGCGGTCTGCAGGTCGGCCCCGCGGAGGTCGCAGCCGACCAGGCTCGCCGACCGCGCGCGGGCCGACCACAACCGCGCGCCCCGGAGGTCGGCCCGGTCGAGCTGCGCCCCCTCGAGGTCGGCGTAGCTGAGGTCGGCACCGGCGAGCGCCAACCCGCTCAGGTCGGCGCCCGCCAGCTGGGCCGCGTTGAGCGACACCGGACGCCCGGAGGCGATGGCGCGCTCGACCTCAGCCCTGGACACCGCGTCGCCCCGCCTGCTGCCGCGTTCGGCCGCTCAGAGGCGGGCCTTGAGCAGGTAGCGCTTCTTGATCCCGCCCCCGAAGTCCAGCTCGACCTCTCGTTGGGCAGCGAGCAACGCGGTGTTGCCCTCGATGTCGTAGCCGATCTCGGTCGTCCCCGGGACCACCCCGAACCCGATCGGCATGTCGCCTGACGACGCCGCCAGCCGGCGAAGCCGTTCGGAGAACGCCCTGGCCAGGAGCCGGTCCGGGTCCTGGCTCTGCGCCTGCTGGTGCGGAGCGCCACCGGGCGGCGTCGGCTCGAGCGACGGTCCGCTGGAGACGTGCTCGGTGAGGTCCTCGACGCCACGCGCCCGTGACGTGACCGCCGTGGCGACCCCGTCGTTGTCCACGAGCACCTGGATGGTCCCCGACGCGGGCGTGATCAGCGGGATGCCGTTGATCGTCTGCCGGTACTGCACCAGCGTCCCGGTCTGGTAGGGCCCCCGGACACTGTCGGGATCGTCGACGGCGGCGCCCGCCTCGTTCACGTGCGCGACGTGGTCGAGGATCATGGGCCCTTCCAGGTCGAGGCCGTAGCGGTGCATCGTCTCGACCGCCACCGACTGGGCGTCGCGATGGTCCAGTGGCTGACGGTTCTCCAGGTTCGCCTGGGCGAGCTGGGCGACGAGGCTGCCGTCGGCGCCGATCGTCAACCGGCGACGGCCGTCCTCGACCGTGGACCCGATGCCGTTCGTCGTGAGCCCGGCGGAGTCGAAGCCGAAGGCGTCGGCTGCTGCCCGGGCCGACCGGGCGTCGAACGGCGCCAGCTTGGCCATCATCGGGTCGCTCGGCACTGCATGGTTCAGCTCGCGCACGGCACCGGCGGTGTAGTACCAGCGCCACCACATCCACGCGTTGCTGACAGTGCCCCACTCGAAGAATCGCTCGTTGTAGCAGCGGTTCTGCGCCTCCTCGGCGGTGGCGCCCCACGCCGCCGCGGATGGCGCCTGGTTGTGGGAGATGTCCCAGCTGGCATTGAGCCAAGCGGTGCTGATGCTTTCCCCGGCGTTCCAGTGACTTCCGAAGAACTTGCCGTAGTTCGGGCTGTCGACACTCACGCTCTCGTAGCCCAGGATCATCCGCAGCCCGCGGTTCGGGCCCGCCCAGGTGCGGATCGGGCTGTGTCCGTCGAGCACCCGGAGGGAGAAGCAGGTGGACCAGAACAGGTAGCGGCAGTACTCGTTGCCGACCGCCATGTTGGTCGACACCGCGTTGGTGTCGTTTCCGGACCAGGTCGCCCCCATCGGCGCGTAGAAGACACCGTTGCCGTCCGTGCCGCCGTGGCCGCTGTGATAGGTGATCAGGTCGGCGTCGATGCCGTAGGTGTCTTGCCAGTTGTCGTAGTCCTCGTAGTACGCCCACGTCTTCACCCCGCCGTCCGCGAGCCAGAAGTTGCGCGTCACGCCGTACTGCTGCAGCCACTGCAGGAAGCCGACGGCGTCGTCGTGGGTGTAGGTCAGGGGCCCGGCATTGGCGAAGTTCTCGACGCTGAGCGCGCCGACCGTGTGGCTGCCGCCCCGGTCGGCGCCGGCGGCCGGCGCGATCGGCGATGCGTGGGTCTCCACGTCCAGCTGCGCGTGGGACGGGGTGACTGTCGGGAAGCTCTGAGTCATGGTGTTCTTCCTCCTAGAAGACGTAAACCTCGACGATGCGGTCGTCGATGAGCCGGATGTCCACCTGCGTCTTGGTCTCGCGGGCGGACTGCAGTGCGCCGAACATCGCGAGGAAGTCACCGTCCGAGGTGCCGCCGATGCGCTTCCACCCCACGCCAGCCAGGTACGCCGCGGCGTTGCGCTTCTCCGCGATCGCCCAGACGCCGGTGACCTGGCGGCGCTTGAGCCACGCCGCCGACTCCGACCTGGGCATCTCGACGCCCCACATCTGCGCGTCGATGCCGGCCTCGCCGTACCCGATGCGGAAGAAGCCGTTCTCGCCCCAACCGGTGCCCCAGCTGTTCTTGGCATGCCAGGCGCGCTCGTTGTCGTCGTAGCCGGTGATCAGGATGCAGTGGCCGCCGACGCGGTCGCCGCTCTGGTGGCGGTAGACCCCTGTGCGGTAGGCGTAGAAGTCCTCGAACACGCTGAAGCAGCCCACCATCGGGCCCTTGGTCGCGAGCCACTCCTTCATCTCCGCCACGTTCGGGGTGCCCTTGTACGACGTGATGTGGACCAGGCGCTCGCCCGCGTCGGCACACAAGATCGCGCTCTGGTCGCCGGCGGTGTAGGGGCAGCAGGCCTCGTCGACGATGCCCTTGTCCCGCACCGCGGCCAGCGCCTTGTCCGGCCACCAGCCGGTCTTGCACGTGCGGCCCTCGGCCTTGGCGTGGCCGTAGAACAGGTGCGCCTCGGACAGGTCCATGGCCAGACCGGTGTTCTTGGCCTCGAACCGGGCCGTGCCCTCCATCGCCGCCACCGTCCCGAAAGACACGCAGGAACCGCACGAGCCCTGGTTGCGCACCGGCTGGCAGTAGTCCTTGAGGTCGACCTTCGCCGGTGCATCGGCCTGGGCCAGCGCGTAGCCTGCATGCGCCGCCGAGCTCGCCTCGAGCGCGTCGAGGCCGGCGTCCCCGTCCGGCGGATCTGCCCCGAGCATGAGCCGTCGCTGCTCCGGCGTCAGCGCGGTCAACGCGGTGGGGCCCGCCGTCCAGGTGGCACCCGCTCGGGCCAGGTCGGACTGTAGGGCTGCGATGTCCAGCGGGTCGTTGTCAGTCGCCATCGTGAGGCTCCCTTTGCACAGTGGTCGGAAGCCACCACTGTGGGTGGCGGGCCGCCACCGGATCGTTACGCCGGCGTTACCGCGCCGGCCCCGAGGTACGGCGCGACGAGGTCACGCATCTGCTCGGTCGGCGAGATGTGCAGCTCGTCGTCGAGCAAGCGCTCGTAGCGGTGGAACTGACGCAGCGCCTCCGCCACGTTGCCCTCCTCGAGATGGACGCCGACCGCTCGGCGATGAGCGCTCTCGCGCAGCGGGTCGAGTCGCACGGCCAGCAGGGCGGCGTCGAGAGCCGCTGCCTGGTCGCCCTCGGCGCTGCAGAGGTCGCAGAGCAGCTCCATGGTGTGCAGCTGCGCCTGCCGGAGCCGTTCGCGCTCGCCCAGCACCCAGTCGTCGTACCAGCCCGGCAACAGCTCGCCGGCCGTCAGCAGGCCGAGCAGCTCCCCGCGATCGACAGCCGGCGCGACGTCACGGTGCAGCGCGGCGACGTAGCGGCGAAGGTCGTCGACGTCCACGGTCACGTCTTCCTGCAGCGCGAGCCCGGTCTCACCATGCTGGATGAGCCCGCCTATCCGCCGGCGGAGCCGACACAGCATGGCGCGCAGGTTGTTGAGCCCGTAGCTCTCCGGCTCGTCGGGCCAGAGGATCCCGGCGACGTACCCCCGGCTCGGTCGGCCCGTCAGCGCCAGGAGTGCGACGAGGCGCTGCGGCGACGGAGTCAGCTCCACGGGTGTGCCGCCCCGGAACAACCGCCAGCCGCCGAGGAGTCGCAACTTCCACTGGTCGTCCACTGGCGTGCCCCTCTCAGGTGTGGGAGGGACATCGTCCACTCTGCAAGGTCTGGCCCCGACGCGCCAGAGGCGGCCGAGCATTTCGTCCACCGGGGGCCACGACGGGGTCCGACACGAGGCGGAGCGACGCGGGCTCCAGTGGCGACTCGGTCGCTGCGCTGCTCGCCGCCGCCTAGGCCGGTCAACCGACCGCCCGCTCCCCAGTCCAGTACTGCGCGCGCAGCGCCTTCTTGTCGGGCTTGCCGAGGCCGGTGAGCGGGAGGGCGTCGGTGGCGATGACCTGCTTGGGCACCTGCACCGAACCCTTGCGCTCCTTGACCATCTCCTGGATCTCGGCGACGACCGCGTCGGTCAGCTCGTGGCCCTCCCGCAGCACCACGATGGCGGTGACGGCCTCGCCGAACTTCTCGTGCGGCGTACCGATGACGCCGACCTGGGCGATCGCCGGGTGCTCGGCGACGACGTCCTCGACCTCGCGCGGGAAGACGTTGAAGCCGCCGGTGACGATCATGTCCTTGGTGCGGTCGACGATGTACCAGAAGCCGTCCTCGTCCTCGCGGGCCACGTCGCCGGTGTGCATCCAGCCGTCGGCGCGGTAGGTCTCGGCGGTCTCGTCGGGCAGGTTCCAGTAGCCGCCCGACAGCAGCGAGCCCGACACGCAGATCTCCCCCGGCTCCCCCACGGGCACGGGCTGGCCGTCCTCGCCGAGCAGCGCCGTGCGGACGAACGCCGAGGGTCGGCCGCAGGAGGCGAGGCGGGCGTCACCGCCGGTCACGTGGTCCTTCTTGGCGAGGTAGGTGATCGCCATCGGGGCCTCGGACTGGCCGTAGTACTGCGCGAAGATCGGGCCGAAGCGCTCGATGGCCTCCTTGAGGCGCACCGGGTTGATCGCGGAGGCGCCGTAGTAGACGGTCTCGAGGCTCGACAGGTCGCGCGTGCGCGAGTCGGGGTGGTCCATCAGGGCGTAGAGCATCGACGGCACCAGCATCGTCGCGGTGATCTTCTGCTCCTCGATGGTGCGCAGCACCTCGGCCGGGTCGAAGCGCGCGAGCACGTAGAGCGAGCCGCCCTTGATCACGGTGGGCGTGAAGAACGCCGCGCCCGCGTGCGACAGCGGCGTGCACATGAGGAAGCGCGGTTCCTCGGGCCACTCCCACTCGCTGAGCATGATCTGGGTCATCGTGGCCATCGCCTGCGACGTGCCGATGACGCCCTTGGGCTTGCCGGTCGTGCCGCCGGTGTAGGTGATCGACACGATGTGGTCGGGCGGCAGCGTCGCAGCGGTCAGCGGCTGCGGCTCGAACTCGGCGGCCTTCGCGGTCAGGTCGGTCGCGCGGCCTTCGAGCTCGGGCGGCACCGGGCCGATCGTGAACACGTCGGTGAGCCCGGGGCACTTGTCGAGCAGCGCGAGCGCGCGCTCGGTGAAGTAGGGGTCGATGGTCAGCGTGGTGATGCCGGCGTCGTTGATGACGTAGGCGTGGTCGTCGGCGCTGCCGAGCGGGTGCAGCGACGTACGCCGGTAGCCCTGGGTCTGGCCGGCACCGATGATGAACAGCACCTCGGGCCGGTTGAGCGCGAGCAGCGCGCCCGCCGTCCCGGTGCCGGCGCCGAGGGCCTCGAAGGCCTGCACGTACTGGCTGATCCGCTGCGCGACCTCGCCGCCGGTGAGGGTCGTGTCGCCGAGGTACATCACGGGCTTGTCGCGGTGCCGCTTGAGCGCGGCGACCATGAGGTTGCCGTTGTGGGTCGGGGTGCGCAGGTCGTGGTCGGCCGAGGTGTCAGGCATGAGGGCGAGACTAGAACGTGTTCCAGTTCCTGTCACGGACAGTCCGTCGGCGCGCGTCGACCCCGGAGGATCTGGCCATGGTCGAGCCGCGGGAGACGACGCGCGTGAGCGACGCCGTGCTCGCGGCCGTCGCCGTGCTCATGGGCGGACTGGCGTTCCTGCTGCCCACCCTGACCGCCGGCCTCGACGGCACCACGACGCTCACCGGTGCGGTCCTCGCGGTGGCCCTGGCCGCCCTGCTGCGCACGGCCCA
>CALRVO020000102.1:0-9986 GCA_943371595.1 Sphingomonas paucimobilis | reverse complement strand
CCGTCGTGCCCCGACTGGACCGTGCGCCGGCTCGTCGGCCACCAAGGGGCCGTGCACCGCTGGGCCGCCGCGTCGTTCCGGGGCGAGGACCTGGAGTGGACGCCGATCGAGAAGGCCGGGCGCAGCAGCAGCGACCCCGTGGACTGGCTGCGCGACGGCGCGATCGCCCTGGTGCGCACGCTGGTGGACGCGGCCGACGACGCGCCGGCGCCGGTGTTCCTGCACGACGCTCCCCCACCACGGCGCTTCTGGGCCCGCCGCCAGTGCCACGAGACGACCATCCACGCCGTCGACGTGCTCGGCGCCGCCCTCGGCCGGCTCCCCCGCGCCGACGAGACCTGGCTCGGCGACGAGGCGGGGCGCGCCCTGGCCCTCGACGGGATCGACGAGCTGCTGCTGGGCTTCGTGCCGCGGTCACGGTCGCGGCTGCGCTCGACCGACCCCGTCACGATCGCGGTGCTCCCCACCGACGCCGACGATTCCTTCACCGTCCGGGTCACCGACGAGCCGCCGGTGTCGACCCGGGTCCCGGGTCATCAGGGGCGCGCGACGGGCGACCTCACCATCGAGGGCACCGCCGCCCAGCTCTACCTCGCGCTCTGGCACCGCACCGACGAGCTGACCTCCGACATCTGGCCGCTGTGGCACGACAGTGCGGTGCAGTGACGTGGGTGGGTCCCTGCCGCCGCTGGACCTGCTCGTCCGGGCTGCGGACGCCGGCCTGCACCGCTGGGTCCACGAGCACGTGCCAGCGCCGGTCCGTCGTGCGGCCCTGGCCCAGGAGCTGGGCTTCTGGGTCGACACCGCGGCCCGGGACATGGACTACGCGACCACGTACGCCGAGGCCGCGCCGGCGTCGGGCGAGCCACCCGAGGCCTACCTGGATCGCTGGCTGTCCCTTCCCGACGGCGCCCACGTCCTCGCCGGCCCGCGCTACCTGGGCAGGGACCCCGACCTGCCGTTCGTCGGCGTGTCGGCCAGCGACCGGCCGATGGGGCCGGCCGACCGACCCGCCCTGGTCGCGCTGGCCCGGACGGAGTTCGAGGCGTTCGGTCCGGGTTTCGTCCTGCTGACCACCGCCGACCCCGTCGGGGCGTGGCCCGACGCGGGCTGGGAGCAGCGCCAGGTGGTGGGCCGGCTGGGCGACCTACGCGCTCGCGACACCCCCGACGACCTCACGACCCGTCCCCGCACCGACACCGACTTCTACGGGCGCTACCGGGCGATCCACGAGGCGCACGTCCAGGCCGATCCGCGGCACGCCCGACACACCCGCTGCGAGGACGAGGCGGACCTCCAAGAACTCGCCACCGCCGGGCTGCTCCACGACGTCCTGGTGGACGGCGCCTGGGCCGGCATCGTCGCCGCGGAGCCCGACAGCCGCCGCGGCGTCAGGGGCGCGACGGTCGTCGAGCTGCTCCTGGCACCGGAGCACCGAGGACGTGGGCTCGGCCGGCACCTGAGCACGGCTCTCGCGAAGGCCCTCCCCCTCTCCGACGACGAGTGCCTCATGGGCACCATCCACGCCGACAACACGCCGGCCTACCGGGCCGCGCTGGCCGCCGGTCGCCACGACGTGGGCGGCGAGGTGCGGCTCCCGCTGTGAGGCTCGGCCCCGCGACCGCCGTGGAGGCTGCGGTCAGGCGGCGACGGACGTGCGACGGTGCGGGTGGGTGCGGTCGGCAGCGGCGTACGTCGCCGCGGCCATGACGACGGCGACCAGCGCGACGGCCGGCCAGGTGCCGACCGGGTCGGCGATGACGTGCGACAGCGCGAACAGCACCAGGTAGAGCACCACCAGACCGGCGATGCGAGGCCCCGGGACCTGTCGACCGAGCCAGGTCAGGCCGCACCACAGCATCGCGGCGACCAGGACGACCCCGCCCAGGGCCCGGACACCGGTCAGGTCGGCGACGGCGAACCCGACGGCGAGCGAGAGGCCCGCCACGGGCCAGGTCGGCGTGCCACGGTCGGTCAGCTGCATGCTGCCAGCCTATCGAGGGCCCGAGGCGAGGCCGTGCGCGGCGACCGTCGTCAGCGGACCTCGCCGGCGGCGACCTCCCGCCGGATATCGGGCGGCGCCGACCCGGGGCGGCGTGACAGGGTCGGGCGCATGGCCGATCTCGAGACCTCCCCCTCCGCCGCCACGACCGTCCCGCTCCTGTCCGACGGCACGGTCACCCTGCGCGCCCTCGACGACCGCGACGTCGCCGGGGTGCTGGAGCAGTGCCTCGACCCGCTCTCGGTCCGGTGGACCGGCGTGCCGGTGCCGTTCGGCATGGCCGACGCGGTCGGGTTCGTGCACGAGATCGCCCCCGCCGCGTGGGCCGACGGGTCGCAGTGGATCTTCTGCGTCGACGCCGGACCCTCGGGCCTGCCCGACGGCAGCCACTACGCCGGCAACATCGCCCTGCGCGACGAGGGCCACGGTCGCGCCGAGATCGCGTACGGCGCCCACCCGGCCGCCCGCGGCACCGGCGTCATGGAGGCCGCGCTGCGCCTGCTCCTCGAGTGGGGGTTCGCCACCCAGGGCCTGCAGACCGTGGTGTGGCGGGCCAACGTCGGCAACTGGGCCTCGCGCAAGCTGGCGTGGCGGCTCGGGTTCAGCCTCGACGGGTCCCTGCGCCACTCCCACGTCTTCCGCGGCGAGCTGGTCGACGCCTGGGTCGGCACCCTGCTCGCCGGGGAGCCGCGCGAGCCGTCGGGCCGCTGGCTCACGGTGCCCGAGCTCGAGACCGCCGGCGGGCTGCGCCTGCGCGCGTTCGGTGCCGACGACGTGCCGCGCATCGTCGAGGCGTGCTCCGACGCGCGCACCCAGCACTGGCTCGGGCGGATGCCGGTGCCCTACACCGAGGCCGACGCGCGGGCCTGGATCGACCACCAGAACGAGCGGCGGGCGGTCGGGGCCGCCGTGCAGTGGGCGGTGGTCGACCCGGCCGACGACCGGGTGCTCGCCGCGATCAACCTCTTCGACATCACCGACGACGACGCCGAGATCGGCTACTGGACGCACCCCGACGCCCGCGGCC
This sequence comes from Sphingomonas paucimobilis, assembly GCA_943371595.1. GTDB lineage: Bacteria > Actinomycetota > Actinomycetes > Propionibacteriales > Nocardioidaceae > Nocardioides. The sequence goes on along the minus strand of CALRVO020000102.1, from coordinate 6,957 downwards.
GCGGCGTCATGCGGGACGCCGTGCCGACCGTGACGACGTGGGCGTTCGCCGAGCTCGGCCTGCGGCGCGTGCGCTGCTTCGCCGCCGTCGACAACGCCGCGTCACGTCACGTGATCGAGGCGTCCGGCTTCCGCCACACCGGCGGGGAGCGCCTGGGCACCGCCGTCCGCGACGGACTCGCCGACCTCGCGCTCTACGACGTGCTGGCCGAGGAGTGGACCGGGATCTCGGCGGAGGCGTCGGCGCGGCGCTGAAGCCGCACCGACACCAGGAGCACCAGGAGGCCGGCGACCGACAGGCCGATGCCGACCAGGGCCGGGGCGCGATAGCCGTAGCCCGCCGCGATGACCAGGCCGCCGAGCCAGGCGCCGAGGGCGTTGGCGACGTTGAGGCTCGCGTGGTTCATCGCCGCGCCCAGGGTCTGGGCGTCGCCGGCGACGTCCATCAGGCGCAGCTGGAGGTTGACGACGAGCACCGAACCGAGAGCAGTGATCGCAAACGCGACCGGCAGCAACCCCCACCCCGTCGGCGCGAGCAGCCACCAGGCGACCAGGGCGACGCCCATGCCGCCCGAGCCGAGCACGAGCGCCCGGAACACCGACCAGTCCGCCAGCTCACCGGCCGCCCACGTGCCGGCGACCATGCCGAGCCCGAAGACCAGCAGGAAGACCGGGACCGCGCCGTCGCCGAGCCCGCCGACCCCGGTGACCGTCGGGGCGACGTAGGAGAAGACGGCGAACATGCCGCCGAAGCCGATGGCGCCGACCAGCAGCGTGAGCCACACCTGGACCTTGGAGAAGGCCGCCAGCTCACGACGTCCGGTCGCCTCGGCGTCGCCGGGCACCGACGGCACGAACGCCAGCACCATCGCGACGGTCACCAGCGAGAGCAGCGACACCGACCAGTAGGCCGAGCGCCAGCCGAGGTGCTGGCCGAGCCAGGTCGCCGCGGGCACGCCGAGCACGTTGGCGAACGACAGCCCCAGCATCACCGCCGCCACCGCGCGGCCCTTGCGGCCGGGTGCGGCGAGGCTTGCGGCGACCAGCGAGGCGACCCCGAAGTAGGCGCCGTGCGGCAGCCCGTCGAGGAAGCGCGCGAGCAGCAGCCAGTGGAACGAGGTGGCCAGCGCGCTGAACGCGTTGAAGACGGCGTACGCCGCCATCAGGGCCACGAGCAGCCCGCGGCGTGGCCACTTGGCCCCGAAGAACGCCAGCAGCGGCGCGCCGACCACGACGCCGACGGCGTAGGCCGAGATGACGTGGCCGGCGCTGGGGATCGAGACACCGACGCCCCCGGCGATCTCGCGGATCAGGCCCATCGTGACGAACTCGGTGGTGCCGATCGCGAAGCCACCCATCGCCAGCGCGAGGACCGCGAGGCGGAAGTGGGCAGCGCGCGCCACGGGGGCGTCGGCGAGGTCGGTCGGAACGGTGGTCGTCATCTCTGCTTCCGGTCGGGGGCGTCCATCCTCCAACCGGCCGCCGACGACCACCTATTCCACAGCGGTGTTGCGTAGGACTCAGCTCACCCCGACACGGCCTCGGCGAGGTTGCCCAGGGAGGCCTCGAGCGCCTCCTGCGGGACCAGGGGGAAGTGGAGCTTGGCGAGCAGGTCCTTGTCGGTGACGTTGCTCCAGTCGTAGACCAGCGTCACGGTGGTGGCGTCAGGCCCGTCGGCGACGAGCTCCCACACCCACTCCCACCCGGGCGGCTCGCTGCCGGCCGGCGCGGTCTGCCAGGCGAGGAGCTTGTTCTCGTCGTAGCCGGTCACGACGTTGTCGGTCTGGTAGTCGCCGCCCATGTGGTCGCCGCTCATGTTCATCCGGAAGGTCTGGCCGGTGGCGGTGATCCGGTCGGACCGGTCGTCGCTGATCACGAACCCCGAGCCGTCGAGCTCGGCGTGGCGCTGCGGGTTGGACAGCACGTCGAACACCGCGGTGGTCGGGGCGTCGATGGTGCGGGTGACTTCGATCCTGGTGTCTTCGGTCATGCCCCCACTGTGGTCACGAGCAGGGGCGTCGTTCACCACCTGTGGGGGTTAGGACCACTGGGTGGGTGAGCCCGACCGGGTCGCATCCCCAGCATCATCGGCACCATGGACCTCGACGGGGCACGGACACTGGTGGCAGGGGCGAGCGGCGCGCTCGGCGCAGGGATCGCGGAGGCGTTGCACGCCCGGGGGGCTCGGGTGGTGGTCGGCGGGCGTCGCCAGGAGCCGCTCGCGTCGCTCGCGGCCCGCTTCGACACCGCGCCCGTGCTCTTCGACGCGGTCGACGGCGACTCGTGCCGGCGGGCGGTCGACGAGGCGGTCGCGGCCCTGGGCGGGCTCGACCTGCTGGTGGTCAGCGTCGGCGTGGCCGCGTTCGGCCCGGCCGTCGAGGCCGACGCCGCGGTCGTCGACGAGCTGTTCGCGGTCAACGTGCTCGGCCCGATGTCGCTGGTGCGGGCGGCCGCCCCTGCGCTGGCCGCGAGCGAGCGCGGCCGGGTGGCGGTGCTGTCGGCGATCCTCGCGGACCTGCCGACCAACCACATGGCCGAGTACTCCGCCACCAAGGCCGCGCTCTCGTCCTGGCTCGAGGTGCTGCGCCGCGAGAACCGGCGGGCCTTCGGCGTGCTCGACGTACGGCCCCCTCACCTCGACACGGGTCTCGAGACCCGTGCGCTGACCGGCACTCCCCCGCCCCTGCCGGAGCCCCGGCCTGCCGGTGAGGTCGTCGAGGCGGTCGTGGCCGCCCTGGTCGACGACGTGCGCGTGCTCGGGTGGGACCAGAAGGAGAAGAAGCTCGTCAGCAGAGCGTCTTGACGTCGTCGACGGCCCGGTCGAGCTCGTCCTTGGCGCTCTCGACCGCCGTGGTGTCGACCTCGACGCCCTGCGCGGCGTCCTGGGCCTGACCGAGGAGCTTCTCGACGGCCTTGCGGGCGGCGGTGAGGTCGGCCTTGACGTCGCCGTCGACGGTCTTCTCGGCCGCCGCCAGGGCGTCACGGATGCCCGACAGCTCCTGCCGGGCCGCCTGCGGGTCGGCGCCGATGTCGTCGACGGCCTGGGCGGCCTGCTTGCCGGCCTGGTCGGCGGCGTTCTTGGCCAGCGAGCAGGCGGCGTCGCCCGCGGCGTTCTTGGCGGCGTCCTCGGCCTGCGAGCAGGCCGTGAGGGACAGGGCAGCGACCAGCGTCGCTGCGACGAGGATGGGGGTGCGTCGCATGGGACCAGTGTGCCCGGTCCGGTTGCGTCACCCCGCCAGGTGGCTCCACCGTCCCGCGAGGTCGCGCCACGGACCGACCGCGGCGACCTCGCCGTCGACGAGGACGACGACCCGGTCGGCCTGCTCGAGGGCGGCGCGCTTGGACGTCGCGCCGATGACCGCGGTGCCGCGCTCGCGCAGGGCCGCCCAGAGCTCGACCTCGGTGGTCGCGTCGAGGGCGCTGGAGACGTCGTCGGCGAGGAGCAGCTCGGTGTCGGCGGCGAGCGCACGGGCCAGGGCGAGGCGCTGGACCTGACCACCGGAGAGGCGTACGCCGCGGTGACCGACGACCGCGTGAGCCCCGCCGGCCTCGTCGAGGTCACGTCCGAGCCGGGCGTCGGCGACGGCGGTGTCGAAGGACCGGTCGTGGCCGAGCAGCACGTTGTCGGCGAACGTGCCCGAGAGCACCCGCGGCACCTGGGCGACGTGGGCGACCTGACCGGGGCGCAGGAAGGCCTCGGCGTCGTCGACCTCGACACCGTTCCAGCGGATCGAGCCGGTGTGCTCGACGAGCCCGGCCAGGGCCGAGAGCAGGCTGGACTTGCCCGAGCCGACCTGGCCGAGCAGCAGCACCAGCTCGCCGGAGCGCACGGTCAGGTCGACCCCGACCACGCCGCGGGTGCCGTCGTCGTGGACGGCCGCGACGTCGTGCAGGGTCAGCTCGACCAGGGGGGTGCGCGGCACCTCGGCGGGCGGCGGGGCGGTGCCGGCGACCAGGTCGACGCCGGGCCGCTGGGAGACGAGGTCGACGCCCCCGGCCAGGTGGCTCGAGGCCTTCTGCCAGGCCCGGACCCCCGGTGCCTCGGTGACGACCGCCCCGGCGACGCGGCCGAACCAGTCGAAGCCGTTGACCGCGGCGGACACGAGGATCGCGGTGGCGAGGTCCCAGCCGCCGAGGAAGTAGGTCGCCCAGGCGGCGACGACGCCGCACTGGACCATCACGACGGGCACGCCGTCGAGCACGGCCTGGACGCGGTGCTCGAAGACCGCAGCCTCGACGCGGCCCTGGTCGACCCGGCGCAGGTGGGCGTGGACCGACGGGGTCGCGGCCGCGAGCTTGACCGTGCGGGCCGACTCGAGGGCCGACACCAGGGAGCGACCGAAGCGGGCGCGCGCCGCCGACGACTCGGCCGCGGAGCGGCCGGCGATCGGGCGACCGAGGGAGGAGGCCGCAGCCGAGCCGATCATCACGACGAGCAGGACGCCGCCGGCGAAGAGGCTGCCACCCGCGAGGGAGGTGACCACGACGATGGCCAGGCCGTTGATGAAGTCGACCCAGCGGTCGGCGTAGCGGGCGTAGCGGTCGGCGTCCATCGAGCGCGCCACGACCTCGCCGGGTGGGGTGCGGGTGAGGCGGTGCTGCTCGGTCTGGCCGGTCAGCATCGACATGCGCACCCGCAGCATCACCTCGATCCACCACCGGGGATAGCGGCGGATCGCCGAGGTCAGCACGTAGGGGGCCGACATGATGCACAGCGCCAGGGCGGCGCACAGCCACCACGTCGACGGCTCGTCACCGCGCCCCTGCTGGAGGTCTTGCACGAGGGTGCCCCAGACCCAGCCGGTGATGGCGCCGAACGCCCCGAGCAGCGCCTGCACCAGGAACAGGCCGGCGGCGAACGCGCCCCACCACGGCTTGACCAGCAGCGCGTGGGTGATGCCGCGGGCCAGGCTCGGCCCGTCACCGACCACGGGGAGCACCGGCGGCTCGCCGGTGCGACGGGCGCCGCCGACGGCCCCCTCCGACACCGGCCGGTCGACCGTGTCGGGGGCGTCGTCCGGGTCGGGGGCGACCTCGTCGTCGAGGACGTCGCCGTGGCTGGCGTCGAGCAGCCGCTTGAAGGGGCCCTCGCGGGTGGCGAGCACCTCGCGGGGGCCGAGCTGGACGACGCGGCCGGCCTCGAGCACCGCGACCAGCTCGGCGCGTGCGGTGGTGGACAGCCGGTGGGCGACCAGGAGGCCGGTGCGGCCACGCAGCAGCCGGTCGGAGGCCCGGACGACGAGCGACTCGGTGAAAGGGTCCATCCGGGCGGTGGCCTCGTCGAGCACGACGACCTGCACGTCGCGCACCAACAGGCGTGCGAAGGCGACCAGCTGCTCCTCGCCGGCCGACAGGGTGGTGCCGCCCGGGCCGAGCAGGGTGTCGATGCCGTCGGGGAGCCCGTCGACCCAGGCGTCGAGGCCGAGCTCGGTGACGGCGGCCAGGACGCGCTCGCGGGGGACGTCGGTGAACAGGGTGATGTTGTCGGCCAGCGAGCCGGCCAGGATCTCGGTGCGCTGGGTGACCACACCGACCGCCGCGCGCAGCTGCTGGAGGTCGAGGTCGAGCACGTCGACCCCACCGACGAACAGGGTGCCGGGCACGGGGTCGACGGCCCGCGAGACGAGGGAGGCCAGCGTCGACTTGCCCGAGCCGGTGCGCCCGACGAGGGCGATGGTGTGGCCGGCCGGCACGCGCAGGTCGACGTCGCGCAGGGCGAAGGTGCCCTCGTCGTAGGCGAAGTGCAGGTCGCGCAGCTCGACGTCGAGGGGGCGGTCGGGCACGGGCAGCCCACCGACCGGCTCGGTCTCGGCCTCGAGGACCTGACGCAGACGGATGACGGCGCCGAGCCCGGCCTGCAGGTCGGGCAGGTGGCGCGCCATCTGGTCGACCTGACCGACGAACGTGCTCGTGACCAGGAACAGCGTCACCAGCCGACCGACCGACAGGTCGTCGTCGACGGCGAGCGCGACACCGACGAGGGCGATGCCGGTGAGCAGCGCGTGCAGGAGCAGCCCGGTGCGAAGCGTGATGCGGGTCTGGACGGCGAGCATGTCGGCGAAGCGACGGTGCACGAGGCCCGACAACGCAGCCACCCGACGCAGGACGTGGGCCTGGCCGAGGCTGGTGCGCAGGTCGTCGCGCCCGCTGACGCCCTCCTCCATGGCGGCGGCGTGGTCGGTCCACGCCATCTCCTCGAGGACGGTGAGGCGCTTGACCTCGGGCAGGAGCGGCTTCATCACCAGCCAGGCGCCGTAGCCGAAGAGCGGGAACAGCACCCAGGCCGGCCACCACGTCAGCCCGGCGACGACCCACATCGGCAGGGCCGCGAAGACGGTGCGCAACGCGTCCCAGACCTGGCGACGCAGCAGGGCACCGACCTCGTGGGTGTCGTCGTCGACCCGGTCGAGCACCTCACCGACGGCCTGCTCGTGGAGGTTGACCAGGGGCTGGTGGAGCGCGGCCTCGAGCAGGTCACCGCGCAGGCGGCCCTCGGCCCGGTCGACAACGGCCGACCAGACCGTGCGACCGGCGGTGTCGAGGACCGCTCCGCCGACGACGCAGAGCGCGAGGAGCCAGACGAGCATGCGGGTCGGGCCCTCAGCGAGCGAGCCCGCGACGACGGTGCCGAGGGTCTTGCCGAGCGCCCCGAGGAACGAGGCTCCCATGGCCCAACCGACCGCCGTGCGGCGCAGCCGACGCCAGTCGACCGTGCGGGTCGGGTCGACGGAGGGACCGACCTTGCCTGCGGGGTCGGGTCGGGTCGGGCGCTCGGTGGTCGTCACGTCGGTCATCGGGGTCGAACCTACGCTGCAGGACCGACAGTTCTCACCCGGGTTTCCTCGCTGACGGCCACGAGTGACGCGACCCACCGTCGACCGGCCGGGACCACGTTCGCCGGCGCTGGGACGACGTCCCCGCCCCCACCTGACGCAGACGTCCGCCCCACCGTGAGCCG
>CALRVO020000101.1:0-10042 GCA_943371595.1 Sphingomonas paucimobilis | reverse complement strand
CCCCCGCACCGTCCAGCTCTTCGCCCCCGTCGTCACCGCCGACAACGTCGACACCTACCTGCCCACCGCCTTCGAGTCCTGACCCGCCTGACCTACTGATGTCGTCCGCCCCGGGTCGCGCCACCGCGCGGCCCGGGGTGGACCCACTGCCCGACCATTCACGGAGCACCGCATGCCAACCACCACCACCACCGCCACCGCCGGCACCCTCAACGTCGCGATGGTCGGTCACGCCTTCATGGGCGGCGCCCATTCCCAGGGGTGGCGGTCGGCAGACCGCTTCTTCGACCTACCCCTGCGTCCGGTGATGCGGGTGCTCGGCGGGCGCGACGCCGCGCGCGTCGAGGCCGCGGCCGAGCGTCTGGGGTGGGAGTCGACCGAGACCGACTGGCGTCGGCTGATCGCGCGTGACGACGTCGACCTCGTCGACATCTGCACCCCGGGCGACTCGCACGCCGAGATCGCCATCGCCGCGCTGGCGGCCGGCAAGCACGTCCTGTGCGAGAAGCCCCTGGCCAACTCGGTGGCCGAGGCCGAGGCGATGACGTGCGCCGCCGAGGAGGCCGCAGCCCGCGGGGTGCGGGCGATGGTCGGGTTCACCTACCGCCGTGTCCCGGCGGTGGCCCTGGCCCGCCAGCTGGTGGCCGAGGGGCGGCTGGGCGACGTCCGGCACGTGCGGGCGCAGTACCTGCAGGACTGGATCGCCGACCCGGAGGCGCCGATGTCGTGGCGCCTGGACCGCGACAAGGCGGGCTCCGGTGCGCTCGGCGACATCGGCGCCCACATCATCGACCTGACCCAGCACATCACCGGCGACGCGATCGCCGAGGTCTCCGGGCAGCTCGAGACCTTCGTCAAGGAGCGACCGCTCGCCGACGAGCACGCCGGTCTGTCCGGCACGGCGGCCGGCGGCGCGGAGCGCGGGCAGGTCACGGTCGACGACGCCGCGATGTTCCTCGCGCGGTTCCGCAGCGGTGCGGTCGGGGTCTTCGAGGCCACCCGCTTCGCGACCGGGCGCAAGAACGCGATCCGCCTCGAGATCAACGGTTCCCTGGGGAGCCTGTCGTTCGACTTCGAGGACATGAACGTCCTGAACTTCTACGACGCCACCGAGCCGGCCGAGACCGCCGGCTTCCGGCGCATCCTGGTCACCGAGCCGACCCACCCCTACGTCGGCGCCTGGTGGCCCCCCGGTCACGGCCTCGGCTACGAGCACGCGTTCACCCACCAGGCCGTCGACCTCGTCCACGCCATCGCCCAGGGCACCGACCCCACCCCGACCTTCGCCGACGGCCTGCGCGTCCAGCGGGTGCTCAGCGCCGTCGAGACCAGCAGCGACACCCGCACCTGGCAGGGCATCCCCAGCTGACGAACCCGGCGGCGACCGGTCGGCGACCGGTCAGCGGACCGCCCCGTCCCGCTGCTCCCGCACGACCCGACGACCCGGCACGCGCCTCCCGCGTGCCGGGTCGTCGGCGCTCCCGCTTCTGACGCCTCTTCCGCAGATCAGAGGGGTCTTTTCCTTCGAGATCCGCACCCTTTTGTATTGACCCCACACAAAACCCTCCCTAGTGTGACGGTCGTCACGGCGGACGCTCGGGTCGCCGGCACGACCCAGAAGGGCGACCGACGCGCATGCCGCACATCTCGGCGATCTCGGGGAGCGCAGCCTCCCGCCCCACCCCGCACGGCCCTCGTCGCCGCACGCCCCGCCGCGCCCTGCTCGGCGTCCTGGCGGGCGTGCTCGCCAGCGGCCTGGTCGGTTGGCTGCCGCCGTCCACGGCAGCAGCAGCCGCTCCGGACGTCGCCGTGGCGTCGGCCGCCACCGCGGCCGTCACCCCGGCGGCCGCACCGGTCGCCGAGGCCGCCCCGGGCGCCGACGCCCCCGACCTGAGCAAGTTCCAGAAGGTCGTGCTGGGTCAGGGCAACGCGCTCGGCGAGGCCATGGAGCTCACCGTCGCGCCCGACGGCCGCGTCTTCTTCATCACCCGCGCCGGCGACATCCAGATGTACGACCCGGCGGACGGGTCGATCGAGATCGTCATGCTCAACACCCAGCTCAGCGTGTGGAGCGGGCTCGAGGACGGTGGTCTCGGCATCACGCTCGACCCCGACTTCGCCACCAACAACCACCTCTACGTCTACTACGCCCCGCAGCCCAAGGCGCTCAACGCCAACCGCCTCTCGCGCCTGACCGTCAGCGAGGACCCGGAGACCGGTGACGTCTCGATCGCCAAGGCCTCCGAGAAGGTCATCCTCGAGGTCGGCACCCAGCGCAACATCTGCTGCCACTCCGCGGGCTCGCTGCAGTTCGACGGCGAGGGCGTGCTGCACCTGACCACCGGCGACAACACCTCGTCGTCCGACAACGGCGGCTTCTCGCCGCACGACGAGCGCGCCGGGCGCAACGACTACGACGCGCAGGACTCCGCGGCCAACACCAACGACCTGCGCGGCAAGATGCTGCGGATCATCCCGCGCTCCGACGACCTCGGCGACGAGAACCCGGCCGAGAGCAGCCCGGGCATGTCCTACGACATCCCCGACGGCAACCTCTTCGGCGAGGGGGGCACCTACCCGACCGCGCGGTACCCCGACGCCGACGCCGCCAAGACCCGCCCCGAGATCTACGTGATGGGTCTGCGCAACCCCTACCGCCTCGGCACCGACCCCGACTCCGACGCCGTCTACTGGGGCGAGGTCGGACCCGACTCCCGCAGCAACGACCCCGGTCGCGGCCCGCGCCACCAGGAGGAGTTCAACCGCACCACGCAGGCGATGAACGGCGGCTGGCCCTACTGCGGCGGCGAGGTCGGCGACGACCTGACCGACCAGCGGTTCGGCGGCGCCTACGTCGACTGGGACTTCACGGCCAACCGCGCCAAGACCAACCCCGACGGCAGCCTCAAGCGCTTCCCGTGCAACGACCCCGCCGGCATGAAGGGCGTCAACGACTCGCCCAACAACACCGGTCTGGTCGACCTGCCGCCGATGACCGACGCCTGGATCCCCTACTCGACCTCCGCCCCCTTCAAGTACCCCCAGGTCGAGGGATCGACCCCGACCGGTGCACAGGTCTACCGCCAGTCGCGCAACACGACGCCGCAAGAGACCGCCTTCCCGGCCCACTACGAGGGCTCGGTGTTCATCTCCGAGATGAGCCGCGGCTGGATCAAGGAGGTCCGCACCAACCCGGACGGGTCGATCGCCTCGATCAACACGTTCATGACCGGCTTCTACGCCCCCGGTGACATGGAGTTCGGCCCCGACGGCTCGCTCTACGTCCTCGAGTACGGCTCCGGCTTCTTCTCCGGCTCGCCCGACACCAAGCTCGTGCGCGTCGACTACGCCGCCAACGGCTCCGCGCCCCAGGTCAAGGTGACCGCCACGCCGTCCGAGGGCGGCGTCCCGCTCGACGTCGCGTTCTCCAGCGCCGGCACGACCGACCCCGACGGCGACGCCCTCACCTACGCGTGGGACTTCGACGGCAACGGCACCACCGACTCCACGCAGGCCGACGCCACCCACCGCTACACGGCGGCGGGCGACTACTCCGCCACGCTCAAGGTCACCGACGACACCGGCAAGACGGCCACCGGCCAGGTCATCGTCAACGTCGGCAACACCCGCCCGACGCTCGACATCACTGCGCCCATCGACGGGGGATTCTTCGCCCCGGGCGACGACGTCGAGTACGACGTCGACGTCACCGACCGCGAGGAGACCGTCGACTGTGCGCGGGTCGAGGTCTCCGAGGGCCTGGGCCACGACGTGCACGCCCACCCGCTCCAGAGCCAGTTCGGCTGCAGCGGCACGATGACGATGTCCGACTCCACCGACCACGGTGAGGACGCCAACATCTACGGCCAGCTCGCCGCGACGTACGCCGACGGCGGCGCCGGCGCCGGCAGCAACGGCCCCCTCGTGGGCCGCGACCTCATCACCCTGCAGCCCAAGCGCAAGCAGGCCGAGCACGCCAACGGCCGCTCCGGCGTCAACGAGACCGGCTACGACGACAAGTCGGGCACGCGCCCCGGCGCCGGCGGCATCATCACCGGGATGGGCAACGGCAACCACGTGTCCTACAACCCGATGAGCCTGGCCGGGATGCGCTCGATCTCGGTGACCTACTCGGGCTCGCCGGCCGCCGACGCGGCCATCGAGGTGCGCGCGGGCGCGGCCAACGGGCCCGTCGTCTCGCGGATCCCGCTCGACGGGGGCACCCAGGGCCTCTACTTCTACAAGACCGTCACCGGCCAGGTCACCAGCCGGGCGGCCGACGAGGGCGGCCGTGCGCTGTTCTTCGTCTACACCGGCGGCGGCGAGATGAACTTCGACGAGGTCCGCTTCACCGGCGACGGCATCGCCTCCGACGTCGCGCCGTTCCTCACCGAGGCCACGGCCACCCCGGCCGACGGTGCGGCACCGCTCGACGTGGCCTTCGCGGCCACCGCGACCGACGCCGACGGTGACGCCATCACCTACGCCTGGGACTTCGGCGTGGCCGGCACCGACACCGACAAGGCCACCGGTCAGCAGGTCAGCTACACCTACGCCACCGCCGGCAGCTACACCGCGACGGTCACCGCGACCGACGCGACCGGCAAGAGCGCCACCAAGACCGTCGCGGTCGTCGTACGCCGTGCCTGCGCGACCCCGCCGGTCGCCGACGCCGGCTACGAGCTGCTCTTCAACGGCCGCGACCTCACCGGCTGGAAGCAGTCGGGTCCGGGCGGGTTCACCGTCGAGGACTGTGCGATGACCTCCTTCGGCGGCCTCGGCCTGCTGTGGAACGACACCCAGCAGTACGCCGACTACTCGCTCAAGCTGCAGTTCAAGCTGAGCGACGAGGGCGACAACTCCGGTGTCTTCACCCGCTTCCCCGACCCGGGGAACGACCCGTTCGTGGCGGTCGACAACGGCCACGAGATCCAGATCAAGGAGGGGCAGCCCAACGACGAGCCCCAGAAGACCGGGTCGGTCTACAACTTCGACCGCGAGGACCGGCGCAACGCCCGGCCGATCGGGGAGTGGAACGACTACGAGATCCGGGTCGTCGGCCAGACCTACGTCATGACGCTCAACGGCGTCGAGGTCAACCGCTACACCTCCGACGGCACCCGTCCCGACACCGGTTTCGTCGGTCTGCAGAACCACGGCAACGCCGACGCGGTCTCCTTCCGCAACGTGCAGGTCCGCGAGCTCGACGTCGACGCGCCGTTCGTCAACACCGTGGCCGTCACCCCGGTCCGCGGCGGTGCGCCGCTCGACGTGACGTTCACCGCCGACGGCGTCGACCGCCAGGGCGACGCGCTCACCTACGACTGGGACTTCGGCGACGGCTCCGCGGTCGTCACCGGCGCGGCCGCCGAGGTGCAGCACACCTACACCGCCGAGGGCACGTTCACCGCGAAGGTCACGCCCGTCGACGTCGACGGCACCCGCGGCGAGACCGTCACCGCCCGCGCGGTCACGGTGCTGACCGACCCGGTGCCGACCGCGACGGCCACCCCGAGCTGCGGCATCGCCCCGCTCGTGGTCACCTTCGCCGGCTCCGCCACCGACCCGCAGGGCCAGGACGTCACCTACGCCTGGGACTTCGGCGTCGACGGCACGACCGACGACACCTCGACCGAGGCCGGCCCGACCTACACCTACACGACCCCGGGCCGCTACACCGCGACCCTCACCGTCACCGACCCCGACGGCAACACCGGGACGACGACGGTCGGCGTCCGGGCCATCGAGTCCGGCGCGTGCCGCGCCGTGGCCGACCTGACGTCGTTCTTCAACAACGACGGCATCTCCACCCACGACAACCCGGGCGACGGCAACTTCGACGGCGGCGGCTGGGCCTACGCCAGCGAGACCCTGCCCGAGTCGGTCCGCGCCAGCGGAGGCCCCCTGGTCGTCGACGGTGTCGACTTCGAGTTCCCCAGCCCGGTCGACGGCCGCGCCAACAACGTCGAGGCCGACGGGCAGGTCATCCCGCTCCCGTCGGGTCGCTACGCCGGGCTCGGCGTCCTCGCCTCGGCGCACAACGGCGACGTCCAGCAGCCCGCGACGATCACCTACGGCGACGGCACGACCTCGACGGTGCAGCTGCGCTTCACCGACTGGGCGGTCTCGCCCAAGTTCGGCGAGACGACCGCCGTCGACATGCCCCACCGCCACGACGCCAACGGCGACACCGGCCCGCGGGTCTACCTCTGGGCCCAGTCGGTCCCGGTCCAGGACAAGGACCTGGTCAGCATCACGCTGCCCGACGACCCCAAGCTCCACGTCTTCGCTATCTCGGCCACCCTGGCCGGCGAGGAGCAGCCCTGCGACCAGCCGCGTCGCTCCGACGAGTTCGACGACGACGCGCTGCTCGACAACTGCCACTGGACCGTACGCCGCGACGACCCCTCGCTCTACGAGGTCGGCAGCGGGGCGCTCAGCCTCCAGGCCGGCCCGGGCGAGTACGCCACGACGCCCAACGTCATCACCCAGGCGACGCCCGAGGGGGAGTGGGAGACCACGACCAAGCTGACCTTCGACCCGACCCAGGAGGGCCAGCAGGCCGGCCTGGTGGTCGCCGGCGCCGGCGGCTCGGGCTTCGCCAAGCTGATGTTCGTCCGCAAGAGCACCGAGGGCAACGAGTGGATCGAGTTCCTCAAGAGCAGCGACCCCAACAACACCTTCGACTTCTCGGGCGACTGGCACACCGGGGGCGGTGACTTCGGCGGGCCGTTCCTGCCCGCTGACTTCCCGACGACGTTCTGGCTGCGGCTCGCCTCCGACGGCACCAACCTGACCGGCAGCTACTCCACCGACGGCGAGACCTTCACCCAGGTCGGCATCCCCCGGGCGCTCGAGGGCATCACCTCGCCGCGCGTCGGCGTGATGGCGCTGCGCGGCGACGCCTCGGAGGCCGCCTCGGCCGACTACGACTACGTCCGGTTCGCCGGCGAGCCCGTGCTCGAGTACCCCGTCGTCCCGATCGGCGAGCCGACCACGACCTCGTGCTCGCGCGGCGACGACTTCGCTGCGGCACTCAGCACCGACCGGTGGAACCGCATCCTGCGTGACGACCCCGCCCTGTGGGAGGTCACCGGCGGCAACCTCGAGCTGCAGACCGGACCCGGAGAGCTCGCGGAGGGCTCGCCCAACCTGATCCTGCAGGACATGCCCGACGGCGCCTACACGGCCGTCACCAAGATGCGCCTGCCCACCACGGCCGAGGGTCAGCAGGCCGGTCTGGTCATCGCCGACCCGACCAGCAACAGCTACCTCAAGCTGGCGTTCGTCAACAAGGGCAGCGGCAACCGCTGGGTCGAGTTCCTGCGCTCGCCGGGGGGCCAGAACGACTTCTCGGGCAACTGGCACTCCGGCCCCGGCGGCGACTTCGGCGGACCGTTCCTGCCCGCCGACTTCCCCGACACCGTCTTCCTGCGACTCTCCTCGGCCGACGGCGAGACCTTCCGCGGCGAGTTCTCCGTCGACGGCGAGACCTGGCAGAGCGCCGGCGACGACCGGCGCGGGTTCGGCGCCGACCAGGCGGTCGGCCCCTACGCCCTGCGCGGACCCGGCCAGACCGTCGCCACCGCCACCTACGAGTGGTACGCCGCGGGCCCGGAGCGCGAGTGCTCCGACAACACCGCTCCCGCGGTGACCGCGTCGGCGACCCCCGTCTCGGGCACGGCCCCGCTCGAGGTCGACCTGAGCGCCACCGGCACCGACGCCGACGGCGACGGCGACACGCTGACCTACGCCTGGGACTTCGGGGTGGCCGGCGACGGCGACGCCGCGACGACCAAGGACGCGACGTTCACCTACACCGCGGCGGGCACCTACACCGCCACGGTCACCGTGACCGACCCCGCCGGGGCCACCGCCACCGACACCGTCGAGATCACGGTCTCCCCGGCCTCGCAGGGTCGCACCTGGGTCGTCGACGCCGTCGACACCGCCACCACCAACCAGTGGGTCTCGGCCGACAACGGCACGTCCACGGTGACCGTCAAGGTCGGCGACACCGTCGAGTGGCAGTTCGACCGGGCGACCATGGGGCACGACCTCACCTCGCTCGACTCGGCCGACGACTGGGACCCCGCGGTGCGCGAGTACCGCGACGCCAACGGCGCGCCGATCCGCTACACGTTCACCAAGCCGGGCACCTACGAGTACTGGTGCTCCATCCACGGCGGCACGATGCGCGGCACCGTGGTCGTCGAGGCGGCCGCACCCAACTCGGCGCCCACGGCCAGCCCGCTGGTCGACCCCCGCACCGGCCCCGCACCGCTCTACACCCACTTCGAGGCCAACGCGACCGACCCCGACGGCGACACCCTGACCTACCTCTGGGACTTCGGCGAGTCCGACCTGCCGTCCGACACCTCGACGTCGTCGCACGCCCACCACAACTACGCCAACCCGGGTCGCTACACCGCGAGCCTGCGGGTCAGCGACGGCAAGGGCGGCGTCTTCTCGCGGACCTACGTCATCACGGCCACCGGTGGCGTCAACCCGATCGTCACCGCGGGCGCCAACCCCACCACGGGCACCGCGCCGCTCAACGTCGTCTTCATGGGCGACGCCCAGGACGAGCAGGGCGGACAGATGCTCTACGCGTGGGACTTCGGTGTCCCCGGCACCGACAGCGACACGGCGCCCACCGCCCGGGCGCAGTACACCTACACGCAGCCCGGCACCTACACCGCGGTCCTGACCGCGACCGACCCCGAGGGCAACAAGGGCACCGACGAGGTGCAGATCGTCGTCGACGGCACCCCCGTCGAGCCCGAGCTCGGCGTCGAGGCCACGGCCACGCCGACCACCGGTACCGCGCCGCTCGACGTCGACTTCGCGACGTCGGTCACCAACGCCTCGACGACCGCCGGCGAGGTCAAGCCCTTCGCCGACGGCGTGACGACCTACCCCGGCCTGACGGGCACGGCCGAGATGGTGCGCGGCGACGGGCACACGATGACCTCGCTCGAGGTCAGCGGGCTCAAGCCCAACGCGGCCCACATGGTCCACGTCCACGAGCAGGCGTGCGGCGACGGCAACGCCGGGGGGCACTTCCGCTTCGACGACACCCTGCCGTTCGCGGAGTCCAACGAGATCTGGCTGCCCTTCACCACCGACGCCTCCGGAGCCAGCCCGGACGTCATGAAGCACAGCGGTCTGCGCGCCGGTCCCAAGGCCGTCTCGATCGTGATCCACGACCCCGACAACGGGGCCAAGCGGATCGGGTGCGTCGACCTCGCGACCTCCGGCCTCACCTACGACTGGGACTTCGGTGACGGGACGACCGGCACGGGCGCCGCGCCGCAGCACACCTACACCGAGGACGGCACCTTCGAGGCCACGGTCACGGTGACCGACGAGGCCGCCGACGCCCAGGCCACCGACACGGTGACCGTCGTGGTCGAGGCGGGTCCCGGCGAGCCCGAGGAGCCCGACACCGACGCCCCGCAGACCCGGGTCACCGCCGGTCCGCGCGGCACCGTGCGCAGCACGACGGCGACCTTCCGCCTCGCCTCCGACGAGGCCGGCAGCACCTTCGAGTGCAGCCTCGACGGGGCGGCGTACCGCTCCTGTGGGGCGACGGCGACCTTCCGCGGCCTGCGGCAGGGCGTGCACCGGCTCAAGGTCCGCGCGGTCGACGCCGCGGGCAACAAGGACGCGACCCCGGTCGTGCGCACCTGGCGGGTCGACACCCGTGGTCCCGTGGTCCGCGCGACCGGCCCGAAGGGCGTCACCCGGGACCGCACGCCGACGATCCGTGCCGTCGTGCGCGACGCGGGCTCCCAGCTGGCCCGACGGCACGTGACCCTGCGGGTCGACGGCCGCACGGTCAAGGTCCGCTACGACGCGCGCACCGACCGGATGACCTGGACCCCCGGTCGCCCGATGTCGGCCGGACGCCACACCGTGCGCCTGGTCGCCGTCGACCCCGTCGGCAACCGCACCGTCACGACCTGGCGCTTCCGGGTCCGCCGATGACCACCCCGCTCCACCCGCACGACCAGCCCGCCACCACCCACCTCTCCGAAGG
>CALRVO020000100.1:0-10054 GCA_943371595.1 Sphingomonas paucimobilis | reverse complement strand
GTTGATGGCGTCCTTGAGGGTGCGCGAACCGCTGGTCACCGGGACCACCTCGGCGCCGAGCAGCTGCATGCGCGCGACGTTGAGCGCCTGGCGCTCGGTGTCGACCTCACCCATGTAGACCGTGCAGTCGAGCCCGAGGTAGGCGGCCGCCGTGGCCGAGGCCACGCCGTGCTGACCGGCCCCGGTCTCGGCGATCACGCGCTTCTTGCCCATCCGCTTGGTCAGCAGGGCCTGGCCGAGCACGTTGCGGATCTTGTGGGCCCCGGTGTGGTTGAGGTCCTCGCGCTTGAGCAGGATCCGCGCCCCGGCGTGGTCGGAGAGCCGGTGGGCCTCGTAGAGCATGCTCGGTACGCCGGCGTAGTTGCGCAGCAGGGAGTCGAACTCGAGGCCGAACGTCGGGTCGGCCAGCGCCTCCTGCCAGGCCACGTCGAGCTCGTCGAGGGCCGCGACCAGCGCCTCGGGCATGAAGCGGCCCCCGAAGGTGCCGAACCAGCCCTTGTCGTCGGCGAGGTAGGTCGTCATGCGATCACTCCCGTCATCCGGGCGACCGCGTCGCGCGGCGCCCCGTCCTTGACCAGCGCCTCGCCGACCAGCACCGCGCGGGCGCCCTCGGTCACGAACCGCTTGACGTCGGTCTCGTCGGAGATGCCCGACTCGGCGACCAGCACCCGGTCGTCAGGCACCAGGGGGGCCAGTCGGCCGAAGGTGTCGGCGTCGACGGCCAGCGTCTTGAGGTTGCGGGCGTTGACCCCGACCAGCTCGGCGCCCAGCGCGACGGCCCGCTCGGCCTCGGCCTCGTCGTGGACCTCGACCAGCACGGTGAGCCCGAGCTCGCGGGCCTCGTCGTGCAGTCGGCGCAGCCGGTCGTCGTCGAGCGCCGCCACGATCAGCAGCGCCAGGTCGGCCCCCGCGACCCGGGCCTCGACGAGCTGGTAGCCCTCGACGATGAAGTCCTTGCGCAGCAGGGGGACGTCGACGGCGGCGCGCACCGCGCGGAGGTCGTCGAGGCTGCCGCCGAAACGGCGCTCCTCGGTCAGCACGCTGATCGCGGCCGCCCCGCCCGCGGCGTACTCGACGGCCAGCGAGGCCGGGTCGACGATGTCGGCCAGGTGACCCTTGCTCGGGCTGCGCCGCTTGACCTCGGCGATGACGCTCGATCCGGGGGCCCGCAGGTGGGGCATCGGGTCGCGCGGCGGCGGCACGTCGGCGAGCGCGGCCCGCAGGTCGACCAGCGGCGTCGCCGCCTCACGACGGGCCAGGTCGAGACGCACGCCCGCGACGATCTCGTCGAGCACGGACATCGCTGGGTTCCTCTTCGGCTGCACGTCAGGGGGCCCTGTCAGTGTGGCACGGCCTGGCATAGGGTCCTGCCACGACCCCGGCACCCCTTTGGTCGGGCCGACGAACGGTGCATCCATGAGCTACTCCAGCCCCCCGCCCCCACCCCCGCCCGGCTACGGCGGTCAGCCGCCCTACGGCGGTTACGGCGGCGCCCAGCCCCAGTCGACGTCGGTCCTGGCGATCATCTCGCTGGTCACCGGCATCATCAGCGTCCCGGCCTGCGGCTGCTTCGTCTTCTCCATCGCCGCGATCGTCCTGGGCATCCTGGGACGCAACGACGTCGACAAGTCCGGTGGCGCCAAGAAGGGCCGCGGTCTCGCCACGGCCGGCCTCATCACCGGCGCGGTGAGCCTCGTGCTCGCCATCGTCGTCAACGTGCTGGTGTTCTCCGGCGCCCTCGACCTCGACTACGGCTACTACGACAGCTGAGCCTGGGCCCACGCCGAGCGCGGACGGCGGCTGGTCTCAGTCAGGAGGCCAGCCAGTCGAACGCCGGCAGGTTGCGCAGCACCGTGAACGCCACGAGCACGAGGCCGGCGGTCACCAGCAGGGGCGTGGTGAGCACCGACGGGGCCCGCTCGGTGCCGCGCCAGGAGTCGAGGGCCCACCGGGCCAGGAAGAACACGACGACCGGCATGGCCGCGACGAGGTAAAGGTTGCTCGACGCCGCGTCGAGGAGTCGGCCGTGGGTGAGGTCGTTGACGGCACGCAGCCCGCCGCAGCCCGGGCAGTCGAACCCCAGGGCCCGGCTCGGGCACAGCCCCCACGATCCGCTCCGGTGCGGGTCGCGGAGCGCCAGCGCCACCGTGGCAGCGCCCAGGCCGGCGATGGTCGCGGCGGGCCCGGACACCCGGCGGGTGCGGGCGCTGCGCGGTCCGGCGCCCACCAGCGGCAGCGCGGTCACGAGTCGCCGCCCCGCCGACGACTCAGTGGCCGGAGTCGTGCAGGCCGAGCTTGGCCATCACGACGAAGAGCAGGCCGGCCACGACGTTGAGCCCGACGCCCACCCAGAAGATCGGGTAGCTGATCGGGTCGAGCATCAGGCCCGCCCCGCCGACGGCGAACCCGACCAGGGCCACCGACACGGCCGTCCAGGCAGCCGGGGTGTTGCCGTGGTTGTCAGACATGCGTGCTCCTCGAGCTGGTGCGTGGCGCTGGGTGGCGGTCGTGCGTCTGCCCGCGGGCCGACGTCCAGGATTCTAGTGGGCCTGGTCGTCGGTCGGGTCACGCCCCTCGTCGAGCGCCTTCCACAGGTCGATGCTGCTCTGCTCCTCCGGCGGTACGCCGCCCGCACCGGCCCCGGCCGCGGCTCCGGCCGCAGCGGCGGGGCCGCCCGTGGGGGCGTCGTACCGGCTGCCCATCTCGGGCCAGGAACGCACCCCACGCACCGCCAGCACCGAGGTGACGACGGCCCCGAGCCCGGCCAGCACCCCGAGGTGGGCCCACAGGGTGCGCCCGACGGCGACGTCGTAGGGACGCAGGTCGTCGGCGACGTCACCGGGCTGCCCGACCCACGCCGCGAGCGCGAGGCCCAGGACCGCCAGGGCGGCCACCAGGCCGAGCCACGCGACGCCCCGACGCGGACGTCCGCGGGTCACCAGGACCACGCCCCACGTCGCGAGGAGCACCAGCGCGGTGGCGGTGACCGGCGGAGCGGTGAGGTCGCCACC
Source organism: Sphingomonas paucimobilis (assembly GCA_943371595.1). Classification (GTDB taxonomy): domain Bacteria; phylum Actinomycetota; class Actinomycetes; order Propionibacteriales; family Nocardioidaceae; genus Nocardioides. Next base: position 7,043 of record CALRVO020000100.1, on the reverse strand, counting down.
GGCCGACAACGAGGAGGCGAAGGCCGCGTCACCGCTGCCCTGGTCGTCGAGGGAGACCCACGCCTGGTTGCCGGCGACGGCCGCCACGACTCCCGCCACGAGGCCGCCGAGGACCGTGCCGCCGAACCCGCGTCGGCCGGACCGCTGCTCAGCCACGCAGCAGGTCCTGGTCGAAGCAGGTGCGCGCCCCGGTGTGGCAGGCCGCCCCGGTCTGGTCGACCTTGACCAGCAGCGTGTCGCCGTCGCAGTCGAGGCGCACCTCGACGACGTGCTGGGCGTGCCCCGAGGTGTCGCCCTTGACCCAGTACTCGCCGCGCGAGCGCGACCAGTAGGTCGCCCGGCCGGTGGTCAGGGTGCGGTGCAGGGCCTCGTCGTCCATCCAGCCCAGCATCAGCACCTCACCGGTGTCGTGCTGCTGGGCGATCGCGGGGACCAGCCCGCGACCGTCCCCGCCGGGTGTGGGGTCGGGGGTGCGCTTGAGGCGCTCGGCGATGGCGGGGTCCAACGGGCTCACCCGTCCAGTAAACCGGCGAGTCCGTCGGGGTAGAGCGGCAGGTCGAGGCCGGCGTCGTCGTAGGGGCGCCACTCGACCCGGATCGGCTCGCCGTTGTCGGCCAGCCAGCCGCCGTCGGGCCCCACGACGTGGGGGTCGGCGAGCCGGCCGGTGTAGACGAAGACGACCTCGTGGCCGGGTCGACCGTCGTGGACGTAGATGTTCTCGAGCACACCGAGGAACCGGGGGTCCTCGAGGCTGGTGCCGGTCTCCTCGCGGACCTCACGGCGGACGCCGTCGAGCAGGGTCTCGCCCATCTCGAGGTGTCCGCCGAGGAGCCGGTGGAACTCCCGACCGTCGGACGGGTCGCTGCCGCGCCACACGAGGTGGCGGGTGCCGGTGACGTCGGGCAGGACGGCGAAGACCTTGACCTTCGGCAGGGCGCGCTCAGCCATGGCCCTGCTGGCTGACCCACGAGGCGTGCAGGCCGGCGTAGACGCTGCCGGTCTCGGCCACGAGGACGGCGTGGGGACCGCGCTGCACGACGCGACCCTGGTCGACGACGATGACCTCGTCGGCGCCCTCGGCGGTCGAGAGCCGGTGCGCGATGGTGACGCTGGTGCGCCCCGACATCAGGCGCTCGAGGGCACGGCCGATGCGCATCTCGAGCTGGGGGTCGACCGCGCTGGTGGCCTCGTCGAGCACCAGCAGGTCGGGGTCGGCGAGGTGGGCGCGCAGGAGCGCGACGAGCTGCCGCTCCCCCGCCGACAAGGACTCGCCGCGCTGGCCGACGTGGGTCTCGAGGCCCTCGGGCAGACCGGCGACCCAGTCGCCGAGGCCGAGCTCGGCGGCGCTGGCGAGGATCTCGGTCTCGGTCGCGCCGAGGCGGCCGTAGCGGACGTTGGCCGCGAGCGTGTCGTCGAACAGGAAGCCCTCCTGCGGGACGAGCACGACGCTGGAGCGCAGCGAGGCCGGGGTGAGGTCGCGCACGTCGATGCCGTCGAGGCGCACCGCCCCCTCGCTGGGGTCCATCAGCCGGGTCAGCAGCTTGGCGAAGGTCGACTTGCCGGAGCCGGTCTCGCCGACGATGGCGACGCGGCGGCCGGCGTCGATGGTGAGGTCGACGTCACGCAGCACGGGCGGCCCCCCGGGGTAGGCGAACCCGACGTGCTCGAAGCGGACGTCGATCGGGCCGCGCGGCAGGTCGTGCCCGTCGGGGCCCGGGTCGACCAGGTCGGCCGGGGTGTCGAGGATGCCGATGACCCGGCGCCAGCCGGCGATGGCGCTCTGGGCGTCGGTCAGGATCTGGGTGCCGAGCTGGACCGGTCCGACGAAGAGGGTGACCAGGAAGGCGAAGGCCAGCACCTCGCCCGCGCTGATGTCGTCGGCGAAGCCCAGCCAGATGCCGACGATCAGGACGCCGGCGTTGGCCAGGCCGGCCGACAGGCCGCCGAGCGAGAACGACACCGCGGTGAAGCCCTGGGCGCGGGTGCTGGCCCGCTGGTAGACGTCGACGGCCTCGTCGATGCGAGCCTGCGTGCGGGCCTCGACGGCGTAGGACCGCACGACGGAGGCCCCGACGACGGGCTCGGAGATGGCCGAGAGCATCGCCCCGACCTGGCGCCGCACGACGCCGTAGGCGTCGGAGAGCTTGCGCTGGAAGAACCGCAGCGAGAGGAACAGGGGCGCGAAGCAGACCCACACCACGAGCGCGAGCTGCCAGGAGTAGAAGACCATCACGATCGTGGCGATGAGCACCTGCCCGACGCTGATGACGAAGAGCAGACCACCGAAGACCAGGAACTGGCTGACCTGGTCGACGTCGCTGGTCACCCGCGAGACCAACGACCCCCGGCGCTCGGTGTTCTGGGTCAGCAGGGGCAGGTCGTGCACGTGACGGAACGCCTTGATGCGCAGGGTCGCGAGCCCGCGCTCGGAGACCCGGAAGAGGCGTGAGGTCATCAGGAAGGAGGCCACGCTGGTCAGCACCACCGCGAGCGCGGCGACCAGGCCCATGAGCACCGTGAAGGACAGGTCGGGGCCGCCCTCTCGCGACAGCCCCCGGTCGAGGGTCTGCTGGACGGCGATGGGGACGACGACCTGGCCGACCGAGGCGATGACCGCGAGGGCCAGGGTGCCGCGGAGGCCCTCGGTCAGCTCGGGCGAGTGGTGGACGCCGCGGCGGATGGTCTCGAGGGCGCCGAGGTCCTCACCGGTGGTCATGGTGGTGCCGGAGGCGGACGCCTTGCGCGCGGTGGCGCCGGTCGTGGTGTCGGCGGTCACGTCGAGACCTCCTGCTGCTCGTAGGCGTTGACCAGCAGCGCGTAGCCCGGCGACCGCGCGAGGAGCTCGGTGTGGGTGCCGCGGTCGACGATGCGGCCGTCGTCGAGGTGGAGCACCTCGTCGGCCAGGCCGATCGTGGCCTTGCGGTAGGCCACGACGACGAGCGTGGCGCTCGCGTCGTCACGGCGCAGCGCCGCGAGGATGCGGGCCTCGACCTCGGGGTCGACGGCCGAGGTGGCGTCGTCGAGGACCAGCAGCCGGGGACGGCGCACGAGGGCGCGGGCCAGGGAGATGCGCTGGCGCTGCCCGCCCGAGAGCGAGGTGCCGCGCTCGCCGAGCTTGGTGGACAACCCCTCGGGCAGCGCCGCGACGAAGCCGTCGGCCTGGGCGGTGCGCAGGGCGGCCCAGATCTCGTCGTCGCTGACGTCGGCGCCGAGGGCGACGTTGCCGCGCACGGTGTCGTCGAACAGGAACGCCGTCTGCGGGACGATCGAGACGACCTCGGCCAGGGCGCCGCGCGCGAGGTCGCGGACGTCGGTGCCGTCGACCAGCACGGTGCCCGTGTCGGGGTCGACCAGGCGGGTGAGCAGGGTGGTCAGGGTGCTCTTGCCCGAGGCGGTGGCACCCACGAGGGCGACCGTGCGACCCGGCTCGACGATGAACGAGAGGTCCTCGAGCAACCGCTGGTCGGGGGTGTAGGAGTAGGCGAGGTCGACGACCTCGAGCCGGGCGCCCTCACGGCCGCGGGGCAGGCGCTGGTCGCCGTAGGGCATCTCGCCGGCGGTCTGCAGGACCGCGTCGACCCGGCGGTAGCCGACCACGCTGCGGGGGAACTCGCCGAGCAGCCAGCCGATCGAGCGGATGGGGAACGACACGATCGTCAGCAGGTAGGCGACCGTGACGACGTCGCCCGGGTCGGTCGCGCCGCTGGAGACCCTCGAGACGCCGACGGCCAGGACGACGAGCACCCCGAGGTTGGGCAGCGCGGCCAGGGTCGGGTCGAACGCGGCGCGGATGCGTCCGACGCGGATGTTGACGTCGCGCAGCTCGCGCGCCTTGGCCGCGAAGCGCTCGGTCTCCTCGCCCTCGCGACCCAGGGTCTTGACGACCATCGCCCCGTCGAAGGACTCGTGGGCGATCTCGCTGACCTCGGCGCGCAGCTGCTGGGCCCGCGTGGCCCAGCCCTGGGCGATGTTCTGGTAGACGACGTTGGTCGCGATCACCGCGGGGAACACCAGCAGCCCGACGACGGCCATCGCGACGTCGGCGAAGAACATCTGGACGACGGCGATCACCATCATCGCCACGGTGCCGACCGCCATGGGCAGGGGCGCGATCGGCCCCCAGGCGGCCTCGACGTCGGCGTTGGCGTTGGAGAGCAGCTCGCCGGTCGGGTGCTTCTGGTGCCACTGCATCGGCAGCGCGAGGTAGCGACGGGTGACGGCCCGGCGGTAGTGGGCCTGCATGCGGTACTGCATGATGCCGGCCCCGAGCCGTCGCGCGACGATGCCGACCGCCCGGAGGATGGCGACCCCCACGAAGAGGGCCAGCACCGCGAGCAGCATGTCGTTGCCGATCTCGCCGTCCTCGAACGCGGGCAGCACCACGTGGTCGGTCGACCAGCCGAGCACCCACGCGTCGGCGACCGTGAGCGCGCCGAAGAGCACGCTGCCGAGCGTGGAGAGCGCGAAGATCCACGGCTCGCGCTTGATCGCCACCCACAGCACCCGGAAGCCCGCGCTGGTCGACCCGCGGCCGAGCTGCTCGGGCCGGTCTGCGGGGTCTGCGGGGTCTGCCTGGCCGGCCTGGTCGCCGGCCTGGTCACGGCTCTCGATGGTGCTGCTCACGGTTCTCCTGACTGGGCCGTCCACGCGTCCCGACGACCGACCCGGACGTGAACCTGTCGGCCCGGGCAGGCTATTCCCGGCCACCGACATCCTGCTCATCCCGAGGGGGTCGGCGCGCACCCGGCTCCTAGGCTGAGGCCATGAGCCCGACCCTCGCCCGGCGCGAGCGCCACGACCTGTGCGACCTCGCTCGCGAGCTCGGGCCCGACGCCCCCACGCTCTGCGGCGACTGGGACGCCCGCGCGCTGCTGGCCCACCTGTTCGTCCGCGAGCACCGGCCGCTCGCCGGTCTCGGCATCACCCTGCCGCCGCTGGCCGCGCTCACCGACCGGGCCATGGACCGGGCGGGTCGCGACGACTTCGGCCGGCTGGTCGGCCGGGTCCGCGAGCCGGGGCTGACGCCGTTCGCGCTGCGGCCGGTCGAGGTGCTCGCCAACACCCTCGAGTACGTCGTGCACCACGAGGACCTGCGCCGCGCCCAGCCGGGGTGGACGCCCCGGGCGCTCGACGCCGACGACCTCGACGCCGTGTGGCGCTCGATCCGGGTGGCCGGTCGGATGCTCGTGCGCGGCGCCGGCGTCCCGGTCACGATCCGGCGCGACGACACCGACGAGGCGGCGACCCTGCGTGGTGGCGAGCCGTCGGTGACCGTCACCGGGCCGGTGGTCGAGCTGGTGCTCTTCCTCTACGGCCGCGACCAGGTGCAGGGGCTGACGTTCGAGGGCCGCGACGAGCTCGTGGCGAAGGTGCGCGGGGCCGACCTGGGGCTGTGACCGTCAGGTCAGCGCACCGGGTGCCCCGCCTCGCCCAGCGCACCCTTGACGTCGCTGATCCGCAGGGTCCCGAAGTGGAAGACCGTGGCGGCCAGCACGGCGTCGGCACCGGCCTCGACCGCCGGCGCGAAGTGGTCGAGCCGGCCCGCGCCGCCGGAGGCGATCACCGGGATCGACACCTCGGCACGCACCCGCCGGATCAGCTCGAGGTCGAAGCCGTCCTGGGTGCCGTCGGAGTCCATCGCGTTGAGCAGGATCTCGCCGGCGCCGAGCTCGGCCGCCTGCGCCGCCCACACGATCGCGTCCAGCCCGGCTGACTTGCGGCCACCGTGGGTGGTGACCTCGAAGCCCGAGTCGGTGCCCGGTCCGGTCGTCGTGCGGCGCGCGTCGACCGACAGCACCAGCACCTGGTTGCCGAAGCGGTCGGCGATCTCGGCGACCAGCTCGGGGCGGTGGATCGCGGCGGTGTTGACCGCGACTTTGTCGGCGCCGGCGCGCAGGAGCCGGTCGACGTCGTCGACGCTGCTCACCCCTCCCCCGACGGTCAGCGGGATGAAGACCTCCTCGGCGCAGCGCGACACGATCTCCATCGTGGTGGCGCGCCCCTCGTGGGAGGCGGAGATGTCGAGGAAGGTGAGCTCGTCGGCACCCTCGGCGTCGTAGGTGCGGGCGAGCTCGACCGGGTCGCCCGCGTCACGCAGGTCGAGGAAGTTGATGCCCTTGACGACCCGGCCCGCGTCGACGTCGAGGCACGGGATGACGCGGACGGCGAGGCTCATGCCGGCGTCCCCTTGGTCAGCGCGAGGGCGTCCTCGAGCGTGAAGCGGCCCTCGTAGAGCGCGGTGCCGGCGATGGCGCCCTCGACCCCCGCGTCGACCAGGCCCATCAGGGCCTCGATGTCGGCGAGCGTCGACACGCCGCCGGAGGCGATGACGGGGCGGTCGGTGGCGGCGCACACGTCGCGGAGCAGGTCGAGGTTGGGGCCCTGGAGCATGCCGTCCTTCTGCACGTCCGTGACGACGTAGCGTGCGCAGCCCTCGGCGTCGAGCCGGGCGAGCGTCTCGTAGAGGTCGCCACCGTCCTGGGTCCAGCCGCGGGCAGCGAGGGTGCGGCCGCGTACGTCGAGGCCGATGGCGATCCGGTCGCCGTGCTCGGCGATGACCCTGGCGCACCAGTCGGGGTTCTCGATGGCGGCGGTGCCGATGTTGACGCGACGGCAGCCGGTCGCCAGGGCGGAGGCCAGCGACTCGTCGTCGCGGATGCCCCCGCTCATCTCGACGTCGATGTCGAGCGCACCGACGATCTCGGCCTGGAGCGCGCGGTTGGAGCCCCGCCCGAACGCCGCGTCGAGGTCGACGAGGTGGAGCCACTCGGCACCGGCGTCCTGCCAGCGGCGGGCCGCGGCGACGGGGTCGCCGTAGACCCGTTCGGAGCCGGCGACGCCCTGGGCGAGCTGGACGGCGCGACCCTCGGTGATGTCGACGGCGGGGAGCAGCTGGAGGTAGGTCACGACATCACTTCCGGTTGAGGATCGACACGACGATCGGCGCCACGAGCACGCTCAGCAGCAGGACGAAGAGACGAGCCGCCCACTGGCCCGTGCCGAGCCAGACGAGCACGTTGAGCGTGATCACGAACGCGACGATC
>CALRVO020000099.1:0-10072 GCA_943371595.1 Sphingomonas paucimobilis | reverse complement strand
TCATCGCGGGCGCCGCGTTCAGGGTGCCGGCGGTGGTGTAGTCGATGATGTACTTGAACGAGTCACCGGGCTGCAGGTTCTTGGCCGTCAGCTTCTTGGTGGCGGCGTCGTAGAAGACGTTTGCTTGCGGGTTGAGCCCGTTGCCCAGCACCGTGGCGCTGGTCGTCAGGTCGATGGTGCCCGCCTGGAACGTGGCCTGCTGGGTCTCGTCGTCGTAGAGGTACGCCGAGGTGCCCCCGGTGAGTGCCACTGCGAGACCGATGGCGCCGGCCCCGATGCCCGCGGCGACGAACTTCTGCTTCTTCTGCACGTGCGTGTCCTTATCCCCCCAGACGCAAGGACTGTCCCTGCGCGAAGGCAGAGCGGCGCGCCGACGGCACACCTCTGGGGCACATACCCCCTGGCGTGTCGACGAGATCCCCCCTGCCACCACTGCAGGACGAAGTGGTTCGCCCCCCAGCGATGTCGCTCCACGTAGTGGCGCGAGTCACACGACCGTAAGCGCCGAACGGATGATTGGACATGGCCCGATCGGGCCACCCGCCCTCTGGCCCACACGGGCCCCCTGTGACTAGTGGTCACGGGTGGTGAGCGCGGCGTCGCGTCGGACCGGCGAGCCCGTCGTCAGCTCGCCGGTGACGGACTCGAAGATGCGGTGCCGAGGGGATCGGCGCGCAGTTCCGTCGTATCGCCTCATGACACCGACGCTCGTGCGTAACCTCCGAAGGTGACGTCCGCTCCACGTCCCTCGCACCGTCTGCCCTCCCTGATCGTGGCCGCTCTGCTCGCGACCGGGGTGCTGGCGTCTGCGCCGGTGGCCGCGGCTCCCACCGACCCGACCCAGCCGTCGGTCTCCGCGACAACCACCGTCGACACCGCCGATCCGCTGCTGGCCGGCCCGCGCCACGGACGCCGCGCCGTCGACCAGCTGGGCGACCAGCTGGCGGTCGCGGCCGCGCGCAACGACCTGCGACCGGCAGAGCTGCGCTCGCTGCTGCTCGAGGACCCCACGGCCTGGGTCGACCGTGAGGGCGCGGTGTTCTACAAGGACCGGGGTGTCGACCCGTCCGCCGACAGCCCCCGCACCACGGCGACGGCTCCCCTGGCGGCCCCGCTGTCGGAGACCTTCGCCCTGCACAGCAACCCCGACGCCAACCTGACGCTCCTGCTGGACTTCGACGGCGCCCAGGTGTCCGGCACCGGCTGGAACGCTTCCGGGATCGCCTCGGCCTTCCACGCGGGGTGGGACCCCGCCGGTGACGGCACCGGCTTCAGCGAGGCGGAGCGAGCGAAGATCCAGCAGGTCTGGGCGATGGTCGCCGAGGACTACGCACCGTTCGACGTCGACGTCACCACCGAGGACGTCCCGGGTCGGGTCCTGCGCTCCTCCTCGGCCGACAGCGAGTACGGCACCCGCGTGCTCGTCTCCGACAGCGACAACGCCTGGGCGGCGATCTGCGGCCGTGGCTGCGGGGGCGTCGCCTACAACTCGGTCTTCGACGCGGTCGGCTCCTTCTACCAACCCGCCTGGGTGTTCCCAGCGGGGCTGGGTGACGACGCCAAGAACGTCGCCGAGGCGGCGTCGCACGAGGCGGGCCACAACCTCGGCCTCGACCACGACGGGGCGTTCGGCCTCGGCTACTACGAGGGCCACGGGATCTGGGCGCCGATCATGGGCGTCGGCTACCAGCGCCCGGTCGTGCAGTGGAGCGCAGGCTCCTACCCCGGCGCCACCAACGGCCAGGACGACCTCGCGATCCTCACCGGCTACCTCGGTGCGCGCGCCGACGAGGCCTCCGGGTCGGTCGGCACTCCTGCGGCCCTGCCGACCGAGCCGGCGGTCATCGACACCCGGGCCGACGTCGACTCCTACCTGCTCGGCACCTGCGGCGCGGGCAGCCAGGTGCAGGTGCGCCCGGCAGACGTCGCCCCCGACCTCGACCTGCGTGCCGTCCTCTACGACGACAGCGGGATCGCGCGGACCGTCGCCGAGCCGCCGTCCGGCGTCGGGGACGGCACGACGGCCTCCGGTCTGGCGGCCGACCTCACCGTGCCCGCCGCCGGCCCCGGGTGGGTCGTCACGGTCGAGGGCGTCGGCCAGGGCACGCCCACCACCGGCGGCTACGACGACTACGGCAGCCTGGGCGCCTACACGATCAGCGCCCCTGGCTGCGACGGGGCCGTCGTCGCCGGCACGCCCGGCACCCCGACCGACGTGGCTGCGTCGGTGGGCGGCACCGCCAGCCTCGCGCTGACCTGGTCGCCGCCGGCCGACGTGGGGAGCGGGCCCGTGACCGGCTACGTCGTCAGCCGCTCGGGCTCGGCCGCGACTGAGACGCTCGGTGCCGACGCCCGCAGCCACACCTTCACCGGACTCGAGGCCGGGACGACGTACCAGCTGTCCGTGAGCGCCGTGAACGCCGTCGGTGCCGGCGCCGCGGTGACGGTGAGCGCCACGACGAACCCCGTCCCGCTCAGGGCTCCCAGCGTGCCGCGCGACCTCGTCGGCGCCTACGACCAGGCGACCGGCGTGGTGGAGGCCTACTGGACCGAGCCGGCCGACATGGGCACCTCGCCCGTGGACAGCTACCCCGTCTACCTCGACGGCGCCTACCTCGGTGAACTGCCCGCCTCCTCCCGCGGCGTCGAGATCGCGCAGCCCGGCGGCTTCGCCGACGGGTCGTACGTCGTCGGCGTCGCCGCGCGCAGTGCCGCAGGGTCCTCGCCGGCCGCCGAGGTCACCGTCACCGTCCTCAAGGCGATCGCCCCGTCCGCGCCCGCCAACGTGCGCGCGACGCCGGGTGATGCCGTGGCCACTGTCAGGTGGGACCCCCGCCTGACCGAGGACCCGTCGGTCACCACCTACACCGTGACCGCGTCGGCGGACGACGAGGCCGTGACCGCGACGGTCGACGGCGCCCAGACCTCGGCCGTCGTACGTGGTCTGACCAACGGCACCACCTACGTCGTCACCGTCGTGGCGAGCAACCCCTACGGCGACTCACCTGACGCCTCCGCCTCCGTCACCCCCGCCGGCGTCCCCGGCCGCGTCGTCAGACCGACCGCCGTGCGCGGCGACCGCCGGGTCACGTTGGCGTGGACCGCACCGGCGGCCAACGGCGCTCCGGTCACCGGCTACACCGTGACCGCCTCCCCCGGCGGCGCCCGGACCACCGTCGCCGCCGGGTCGACCAGCGCGCTCGTGACCGGCCTGACCAACGGCACGGCGTACACGTTCACCGTGGTCGCGACCAACGCCGTGGGGCGCTCAGCGCCCAGCACCCCGTCGACCACCGTCACCCCCGCCGGCCGTCCGACGCCGGTCGGCAGGCCCACGGCCAAGGTCGTCGGCACGCGCGTGGTCGTCACCTGGAAGGCCGCGAACGCCAACGGCACCCCGATCACCGCCTACCGCGTCGACATCAGCAAGGGCAAGGACCAGGTGCTTCGCGGGACCTCGCTCAAGGCGACGTTCACCGGCCTGCGCCGCGGGGCGTACTCGTTCCGGGTCGTGGCCGTCAACGCGGTCGGTGCTGCGGCCGCGAGTGCGCGCGTCGACGTCCGGGTGCGCTGACGGGACCGTCCGGAGCCCGTGGCGCGGCTCGGTCGTGGGTCGGGCTGGGTGGGGCGGTGCGGCTGGTGTGGTCTCGTGACGGCCGCGGGCGGCCTCCTCGACCACCGTGTGGTGGCGTTTTCGTCGTACGACGTCCGTGTGGTGGCGTCGTACGGCGTCCGCGTGGTGGCGTTTCGTCGTACGACGACCTGGCCCCACGGTGGTCGAGGAGGTTGCCCTGGCAACCGTCACGAGACCATCCCGACCGCAGTGCAGGTCGGCTCATCCAGGTCGGTGCGGCTGGCGTGGTCTCGTGACGGCCGCGGGCGGCCTCCTCGACCACCGTGGGCGGACCCGTCGTACAAAGACGACGACCCGCCACCCGGGAGGGTGACGGGTCGTCGTACGGACGTGGTGGGTCAGCCGATGGCGACGACGACCTCGGCGACCGAGCCGACGGCGGCCTGGACCTGCTTGTCGACCGGGTCGGCCTTGGGGGCCAGGGTGCGCAGGGTCCACTGGCCCTCGCCGGCGAAGAACCGGAAGTGGCCCGAGGCCGAGGTGGGCACCTCGGCGGTGAACTCACCGGTCCGGTCGAGCAGGCGCACGTAGGCGTTGCCGACGGGCTCGCCGTCGCGCAGCACCTGGCCCTGGATCAGGGCCTCCTTGGCGACGTTGACGCCGTCGAGCGAGAGACCGCCCTCGGTTGCTCCGCACATGTCAGGCCTCCCCGGGCTCGTCGCCGAGGGCGATCGGGACGCCGACGAGGGAGCCGTACTCGGTCCACGAGCCGTCGTAGTTCTTGACGTTGGCGTGGCCGAGCAGCTCCTTGAGCACGAACCAGGTCAGCGACGAGCGCTCACCGATGCGGCACAGGGCGATGGTGTCCTTGGAGTCGTCGATGCCGACGTCGGCGTAGAGCTTCTTGAGGTCGTCGTCGGACTTGAAGGTGCCGTCGTCGTTGCAGTTCTTGCTCCACGGCACGTTGAGCGACGTCGGGACGTGACCGGCACGCTGCGACTGCTCCTGCGGGAGGTGGGCCGGGGCGAGCAGGCGACCGGCGTACTCGTCGGGGCTGCGGACGTCGATCAGGTTCTGCACACCGATCGCGGCGACGGCGTCGTCGCGGAAGGCGCGGATCGAGCGGTCCTGCTCCTGCGCGGTGTACGACGTGCGCTCGCGGCTGGGGACCTCGTCGACGAGCTCGCGGGAGTCGAGCTCCCACTTCTTGCGGCCGCCGTCCATGAGCTTGACGTCGGCGTGGCCGTAGAGGGTGAAGTACCAGTAGGCGTAGGCGGCGAACCAGTTGTTGTTGCCGCCGTAGAGCACGACGGTGTCGTCGTTGGCGATGCCCTTGGAGGACAGGAGCTCCTCGAACTGCTGCTTGTTGACGAAGTCGCGGCGGACCTGGTCCTGCAGCTCGGTCGACCAGTCGAGCTTGATCGCGCCCTTGATGTGGCCCTTGTCGTAGGCGGTCGTGTCCTCATCGACCTCGACGATCACGATGCCGGGGGTGTCGAGGTTGTCCTCGACCCACTGGGTGGTGACGAGAGAGTTCTCGCGGCTCATGGGTGGTGCCTTTCGGTTGGGTGCAGCTCAGTTGGTTGCAGCGTTGGTGGCAGGGGTGGAGGTGTTGGCGGTGCTGGAAGCCGGGACGACCCGACGGAGGATCAGGTAGAGCTCGCAGCCCAGGCAGAACCTGAAGACCGCGTTGAGCAGGGCCGCCACCAGGGCGAACCCGACGGCGACGAGCGCGAGCGCCTGGACGTCGAGGGCGAGCCCGAGCAGGCCGACGGCGGCGAAGCCGAGGCCGACGGTCTGGGCGAAGCGGGGCGGGGCGGGGTCCTCGAGGTGGTCGGGTGCGCCGAGGCGCGGCCGCACGAACGTGCGGAACACCCAGGCCAGCGGGGTGTGCTGGACGCCGACCGTCGCGCCCCACGCGAAGAGCACAGCCTGCACGGCGAGGATCACCGTGGCCACCGCGGGCGGGGTGAGCAGCACGGCCACGAGCACCACGGCGGTGACAGCGGCGGTGAACTGCGGGCCACGGGGGTCGATCCCGTGGGTGGGTCCGGGTGCGGACATGACGGTCTCCTGGGCGAGGAACGGGCTGACGGACGCGTCCCCTCAGCGGGGCGCTCGCGTCGACGGCGGAAAAATCCGGGGTCGAGGCGTCAGCGGACCCGACACAGCGCGGAGCGCGTGCGGCAGTGGTCCACCGCGCGTCGCTTCGTCAGCCAGGTCGTTGCCATGTCAGTAACAGTACGGAAGCCGGCCGGTTCATTCCTTTGCCCGTCCCACGATATGGACGCACCATCCACGATGTGAGAACTGGCGGGCTCGGCTGCCTAGCTGGGTTGGTGGTTTCGAGGCTCGCTGCGCTCGCACCTCAACCACCGCGCCCCACGCCGGTCGAGGCGCGAGGAGCCCCAGCGACGAGCCTCGAGACCCCGCAGGCACAGGTCGGATCGCGCTGCACCTCCGGGGGTTTCGAGGCTCGCTGCGCTCGCACCTCAACCACCGTGGGGTGTCGGTCAGGCCGGCAGCGAGCGGAGCACCTGCTCCTTGGTCGGCGCACCGGCCGCACGACCCAGCTCCCGCCCGTGGGCGTCGAGGACGATCGTGGTCGGCGTCCGCATGACCCCGAGGCGGCGTACGACGTCGAGGTGCTGCTCGGCGTCGACCTCGACGTGGCGCACGCCGTCGTGCTGCTCGGCCACGTCGGCCAGGACGACCCGGGTGGTGCGGCACGGCGCGCAGAAGGCGCTGGAGAACTGCAGCAGCGTCGCCCGCTCCCCCAGCTCGTCCTGCCAGGGGGTGCCGGCGAGCAGCGACTCGCCGGTCTCGGCGCCACGCTCCTCGACCTCGGCGAACCGCCCGTCGATGCGCCGGCGCCACAGGCCGAACGCCAGGGCGAGGACGATCGCGGCGAGCGCGATCCAGGCTCCGGTGCTCATGCCTGTTGCAACGCCGCTGGGGACGCCGTGAATTCCACGGCGCCCCCAGCGGTCCAGCCCGGTGCAGGCCGGGCTACCTGAGGACCCTCACCACCCTCACCGGCGAGGTGCTCGCCGCATAGCTGTTGCTCGGGGCGAACGACGCAGTGAGCCGCAGCTGCTGACCCTTGCGGGGTGCCACGACGGTGAACGTCATGACCCCCGAGGCCGGCACCGCCTTGGTGCGGACGAGTCGCGTGGCGCCCGCGACCGTGAGGGTCACGGTGCCGCGGGGGGCGACCCCGGCGACCTTGCCGCGCACGGTCACGGTGACCGGGACCGGCTTGCCCCGCTTGACGCCGCCCTGGGACCGGAGCGTGGTCGTGGTCGCCTTGGGCGTCACGACCACCTGTCCGGTGATCTCGGCGGAGGGTGCGGCGTCGTCGGTGCCGAGGTACTGCGCGGTGACCGGGTAGGTCCCGGCGGCGAGGGTGGCCGGCAGCGCGAAGGTCGCGTGACCGGTCTCGTCGAGCGGAGCCGTCAGGGTCCGCCCGGCGATCTCGACCTCGACGTCACCGGTGGTCTCGTCGGCCACGGCCACGTCGATGGTCACCGGGGTGCCGAAGACCGCGCTGGCCGGCGTCACCGTCAGCACCGCGGTGGTCGACCGCGGGTCGAGGGTGAACGCGACCGGTGCCGACGTCGAGCCGACGGTGGCTTCCGTCGGGCCGAAGACCGCGGTCAGCGAGTGAGCCCCGGCCCCGAAGCCCGGGACCTCGAGGGTCGCGACGCCCTCGACCGTGTCGGCCGTGCCGAGCGAGGTGTCGCCGTCGAAGAACTCGACGCTGCCCGACGGGTCGGTGGAGGTGACCGTGGCGGTCAGCGTCACCGGCTCCCGCAGGGTCGGGACCTCGGGGGTGAGGGCTAGCGCGGTGCTGCTGACGTACTGCACCGCGAGGGTTCCGGTCGCGACGCGTCCGGTGCCGAAGCCCGTGGCCGTCACCGGCAGCGGGGCCGTGGGCAGCTCGGCGGGCAGCACCAGGGCGGCGGACGCCGTACCCGTGCCGTCGGCCACGACGGAGACCGGGGCGACGCCGGCGGCGGCGAAGGTCACCGACTCCCCGGCCCGGAAGCCGGTGGCGCTGACCGGGGTCTCGGTGCCCGGGGGCGCGACGTCGGCCGTGACGACCTCGCCGCCGGCCAGGACGCCGAGCAGCTCGTCGCACACCGACCCGGGGGTGCCGACCGGCGGCAGCGGGCCCGCGGCGGCCGTCGTGCCGTCGTCCTCGCGGATCGTGGTGCTGACGATCGACCGCAGCCCCATCACACCGCCGGAGGTGTTGGTCACGCTTGCCTTGACGACGGTGCCGTTGGTGGTGCTCGCCAGGGCGTCGCCCTGCAGGGCGGCGGTGACCGGCACGCAGGTCTGGCCCGGGGCGAGGGTGACCTTCTCCATGGTGGCGCCGGCGCGGCTCGTCGTGGAGCCGAGCAGCGAGACGTAGCCGGTCGCCGGGACGGTCGCGGGCTCCTCGAGGAAGACCGCCAGGTCGACGGTGCCCGGGGCGTTGCCCTCGTCGACCGCCGGGGCGTAGACCTCGACCACCGGGGCCGTGGTGATCGTGGGCGTGCCGACCGACGACGACTCGAGGGCCAGGTCGGAGAGGTACGCCGCCCCCGAGGGCAGCGCGTCGGCGCCGACCCCGGCGGTGAAGCGCACCTCGCGCAGGTCGGTGGTGGTCAGGCCCGCGGCGGCCAGGGTCGCGACCGGCACGTTGACCTGCTGCAGCACGATCTTCTTCAGCGTGGTCAGGGCCGCGGTGCTGGCCGAGGTCGGGAAGCGGGTCAGGGCCAGCGGGTTGAGCGCCTCGACCGGCGAGCTCCAGGTGGCACCGGTGCCGTCGACGACGCTCAGCGTCAGGGCGGTCCCGGTGGTGACGGTCTCGTCGGCGGCGAGCTTGACCGAGAGCCGCTCGAAGCGCGACGCGTCGCGCGACGCCGGCGGCACCGACACCCGCACCTCACCGGTCTCGGAGGTCCAGGTCATCCGGGTCATCGGGGTGGCGGGCACGTTGCCGCCGTTGGACGCGGGGGTCCAGTGCGGCACCTGCGCGCTGCCCGAGGTCGTGGCGCACGGCGCGAGCACCTGCGGCGTCGTACGACCGCCGAGGCTGGCGCAGGGCGCCGCGGTCGCGGTGCCGAAGGTGCGCACCAGCGACGAGGTGGTCTCGAACGACGCGATGGTCGCCCGCTTCGAGGCCGGGGCGGTCGCGTGGGTGCGCACGTCCTCACCGCCCAGCGCAGCCGGCACCTCGCCGGTGCCGTCGAACATCGGCAGGAACTGCTGCTCGCCGCCGAGGGTCAGCCGGAACCACGCCGTCATGTACGACGTCCCGAGGGCGTACTGCTCGTCGGGCGTCATCCGGATCGAGGTGGCCGCGACCGTGGGCGAGGTGCCGCAGATCGGCTCGGTGGTGCGCGTGGTGCTGTTGCTCCAGTCGTCGCTGACGCTGAAGGCGTACTTGCCCGGGGTCCAGACGGTGTTGAAGAAGTTGTGGTTGGCGCCCATCACCCAGGTGCCCGAGCGCAGCACGTCGTCGCCGAACGCGTAGCGCGAGTCGTCGAGCATGTGCTGGCCCTGCTGGTTGGAGACGTCGCCGTCGCAGTAGGGCAGCACGACGTTCATCGGCACGTGGGGCACGGTCATCCGGCCGAAGTCGACCGGGGCGAGCGGCAGGATCGACTCGATCGCCCACGGGGTGTCGAGGCCCTGGTTGAGGGTGGCGGCGGAGGTGACGCCCTCGCCGCCGCGGGAGTGGCCCATCAGGCCGATCGTCGACAGGTCGAACTTGCCGACCAGGTCGGCGGCGGTGACGGTGTCGAGCGGCGGCGCGCCACTGACGAAGCCGTCGGCGCGGCCGGCGTAGGACGTGGTGCCGTCGAGCAGGGCCTGGTCGAGGGTGACCGTGCGGTCCTGCCAGGCGTCGTAGTAGCTCACCGGCTGACCGGCGCTCGCGTCCTTCAGCATGGTCAGGGTGTCGAGGATCAGCTGGCCACGGGCCACCGCACCCTGGTCGGAAGCGAGCTGGTTGTCGTTGGAGTTGATGGCGTTGGCCGAGATCGACACCATGGCGTAGCCGCGACTGGCCAGCGCCCGGGCGGTGCCGTCGTAGCCCGCGTAGCTGGGGATCGACTTGCGCAGCTCGTTGTCGGGCGCGGTCGCACACGGCCAGCGCAGCGGGTTGCTCGCGCCGGTGCCGTAGCAGGAGGTGTGGCGGCCGTGGAGCAGGACCACGGTGGGCCGGGCGCCGCCGGTGGTGGGCACGTAGAACTTGCCCTCGAGCTCGCCGCGGATGCCGCCGATCGCCGCCAGCGGGATCGCCTGGTCGCCGAACTTGTAGATCGACTCGGTCCAGTCGTAGGCGCCCGGCTCGGCCGGGTCGGCGGCCAGGGCGCGCTGACCGGTGTCGTCGGGGACCGCGACGGCCGCGGCCCGGCCGGCGGACGTCGTACCGGGGTCGGACTGGCTGGACCAACCCGGCGCCACGTCGTCGGCGCCGAGCACCGAGGGGTCGGTGGTGAAGAC
>CALRVO020000098.1:0-10095 GCA_943371595.1 Sphingomonas paucimobilis | reverse complement strand
TCCGGGCGTCCGGGCGCTCCGGGTCGACACGGTGGACGGACCCGCCGGTGTCGCGGCCGGGCGGTGGGCCGAGCCCTTGAGGGAGCCGTTGACCGAGCCGTTGCCGTTGACCGAGCCGTTGACCGAGCCGTTGACGGAGCCGTTGACCGAGCGGTCGACCGAGCCGTTCAGGCACCGGGCGCTGGGAGCGACGTGTGCGAACGCGTCGGCCAGCGCGGCCAGCTGCCCGGTGATCCGCTGTCGCGCGGACGGACCGAGGGTGGCGGTCAACGCCCCCGTGAGCTCGCGGGCGCGGGTGCGGGGGCTCCGGGAGGGGGCGGCCGAGGCGTCCTCGAGTGCGTGGAGCAGCAGTCGTTGTTCCGGTCTCAGGCCGCTCGGGAGCCGGCGGGTGTTGAGGAGCAGCTGCTCGAGGAGCGTGCTGACAGGGACGCCCTTGCCGGGGGCGGGTCGTCGTACCTCGATGACGCCCGAGGGCATGAGGTCCACCGCCCCGAGGCCGGCGGTGGTGGGCTCGTGCCCGTCGACAGCAGGAGCGTCCGGCTCGGCGCTCTCGAGCAGGTGCGCGGCCACCAGGCACGCCTGGCCCGGGGTCAGCTCCGCGATCGACAGGAGGTGGTCCAACGCCACGCGCCGCTCCGAGCCGGTGCTCGTAGGAACGAACGCCGCTGGCACCACGGGCCGGGGGTCCGCGTGGGTCCCCGGCTCCTGGACGAGCGGCTCGGGCGCGGCCTTCGCGGTGCTGGGTGCCGAGACGTCACGGGCCATGTGATCACCAGTCCTGCCATCACTACCGGTGGTCGCCGTGGGCTGCGAGCTGCGACCTGGTGTCAGTGTGTGGTCCCGAACCGTCCCGCCTCCAGGGCCGTTGGGCCCGAAGGTCGTCCCGACATGAGGGTGCGGGCCGCGGTCAGCGTGCTCGGTCAGCCGTCGCCAGCTCCGCACGTCGGCGCAGGGCCAGGGTGCGCACCCGGTCGAGGTCCTCGTCGGTGAAGACGCCGTTGACCCCGGAGATCGCGGCGAGCCTCATGCCGTGCACGAGGCCCAGCCGGTAGATCTCCTTGACCTTCTCCCACTCGATGCTGCGCCCCACCGTGAAGGTCTCGTAGCGGCCCTCGAGCGCGAGCACGACGGTCTCGGCCATGCACGCGTAGACGACGCCGGGCGGCAGGCCGATGTCGCGCATGTGCACGTCACCGGGGAGCTCGATCTCACCGGACTCGATCACGAGCACGTCGGGCCGCTTGGCCACGTCCGCGGCCGAGAGGTCGAGGGGCCGGGCGACGTCGGTGATCACGCAACCGGGCTTGACCTCCATGATGTCGAGCACCCGCTTGCCCGCCCCCGACGTGGCGGTCACGACGACGTCCATCTCGTGCAGGTGACCGTCCGGCGTCGCGGCGACGTGGACCCGGGACCGCGGGTTCATCGCTTCGATCTCGTGCTTGAGTGCGAGCAGCTTGGCGGTCTCGGGGGAGACCAGCCACAGCTCGTCGCTGGCCAACGCGAGCAGCCGGGCGCACACGGAGCCGATCGAGCCGGTCGCGCCGACCACCATGGACCGGCCGTGCATGCGCCCGTCCTGGTCGACCTCGACGAGGCCGAGCCGCTCGGTGGCCACGTGGGCGGCCCAGAGGGCTCCCGCGGCGCTGTAGCTGTTGCCGGTCGTGACGGGCAGTGGGGCCTGCTTGGCGACCGTGACCCCCGCGTCGCCGACGACCTTGGTGAACGCGCCCAGCCCCATCACCTGGGCCCCGAGCCGGCACGCGGTCTCGGCTGCGGCGAGCAGTCGGGCGTAGGTGAACTCCGGGTCGTGCGCCATCAGCTCGTGGGGCGTGCCGCCCACGCTGATCAGCCAGCCCTCGGCCATCGCGCCCGTGGGCGAGGTGATGCCGGTGACGTGGGTGTAGACGAAGGGCGGGGAGTAGGCGATGGCCTTCTCGACCAGGCTCATCACCGGGCCCGGCGCCAGCCTGGCGACCAGGCCGAGGGGCTCCACCTGCTCGAAGGACTTCCGCGACAGGGGGTGGATCACGAAGGCGAAGCGGCTCTTGCGACGCGGCCCGTTGGGCTGCAGGACCCGCGGCTCGAGACCACCGGCCCCGATCATGTCGAGGAGGTCGTCGTCGGTGAGCGTCCCGTCCGTGGCGGCGAGCATCATCGCCTCGAGCAGGGCGGTCGAGACCGTCACCCCGAACGGCTGCGGGGTGGCGTCGATGACCATGTCCACCCCCCGTCGGGCCAGCGCGGCGAGCCGCTCCTCGGAGATCGCCGAGGTGAGCAGCGTCGTACCGGACAGGTCGTCCAGCCCGAACCTCTCGAGCTCGTCGTACGTCGCCACGACGACGTCGCAGTCGCGCGCGGCCCTGCGGGTCAGAGCGGTGCTCACCAGGCGGGCGGGTCGGACGGACTGCTCCCGGAGCCCCGCCGGCGCGAACCTCAACGGCCAGCGGCCCAGCTGGACCGCGGGTCCCAGGAGCGGGACCGATCGCAGACGAGCGCGCAGGTCCAGCCGGAGGGCCGGGTCGGCGAACTCGAGGTTGGCGGTGTGCTCGCGCAGGACCCGGACCGTCCGCGCGTGGTTGGACCCGCCGAGCACGACGGTCCGGGCGTTGGTGAAGAAGCCGGGCATCTCCGACTGCACGTGCCGCACGGCCCACTCCTGGAGCACGGCGCCGAGGGCGCGGCCGTCGGTGACCCGGACCTCGTCGGTGACCTTCCCCAGCCGCCTCGAGGTACGCCGGTCCCTCGGCACCGCGACGGCGGCCGCCCCCTCGGCGGCCCACGAGCCGACCTGCTCGGCTGCGGCGGTCACGTCGCCGTCCGTGCCGACCCGCACGACCCGGAAGTCGCGGTCGAGGAAGCGCACCTGCACGTCGACGTCGCGCTCGGGTCCGGACAGGCTGACCTCGCCGACGAGGATCGTCGGGGCTGTGGGCATCGGGGGCTCCTGGTGCGGTGGTCGTGCGCTGGGTCTGCGTTGTGTCTGCGTCGTGTCTGCGCTGTGTCGTGATCAGGTCATCGCGGCGGAACCGACCTCGGGGTGCTCGGCCATGAAGTCGAGCAGCCGGTCGGCGTAGGACGCGAAGCGTGGGCACACCAGCCCGGTCCCTGCGAGGTCGGCGACCGTGTGGGTGGTCGCGTAGGTGGTGGGTGAGGCGAAGTAGTCCAGGGACTCGGCGGGCAGCCCGAGCAGCGTCTCCAGGCCGGGCACCGTCCCGACCACGGCGCGGGTCGGTCCCACGGGGAGCCTGGCCCAGACGACGCGGCGACCGAGGTGCCGGGCGAAGGTGTCGACCAGCTCGCGGACCGTCGGGGGATCGGGGTCGGTGAGCGCGTAGGTCCGCCCCACGGAGACCTCCTTCGCCGAGAGCTGGTCCATCGCGTCGACGACGAAGTCGCGTGGCACGAGACAGACCCGGACCCGGTCGACGTCGCCGAGCGCGGGCACCAGCGCGAGGCGGGTCACGCGGGGCTGGCGCTGCAGGAAGGAGGCCAGGTAGTAGGGGCCGTCGTACTTCTGGGTCTCACCGGTCGTGGAGTCGCCCACCACGATGCCGGGGCGGTAGACGGTCGCCGGCAGCCCGTCGGCCATCGCCTTGCGGACGACGAGCTCGGCGTCGCACTTGGTCGCCTCGTAGTGGTTGCGGAACTCCAGGCCCTCGTCGAGGTCGTCCTCGGTGAACTCCCCGGCGTAGCGGCCGCTGACGTAGCAGGTGCTGACGTGGTGGAGCCGCTGGAGCCGGGGGAGCGTCCGGCACAGCTCGACGACCCTCGTGGTGCCGTCGACGTTGACCCGACGCGCCACCGTCTCCGCGACGGCGAGGTCGTAGACCGCCGCCAGGTGCCACACCTCGGTGACGCTGTCGAGGTGGGAGCGGGCCGCCGCGTCGAGGCCGAGGTCCGGCGCCGTCACGTCGCCGGTGCGCAGGTCGATGCGGCCGGCGGTCGACGGGTGCGAGACCTCGAGCTCGACGACCCGGTCCCTGGCCTGAGCCAGGTGGTGAGGCTGCACGACGCACACCGCTCGGGCCTGGGGCGACCGGCTGAGCAGCCGGGGCAGCAGCGCTGAGCCGAGAAAGCCCGGGAACCCGGTCATGAGCACGACGGTCATGTCGATCCCCTCCTGGCGGTCGGCCCCATCCTCGGCCGGTGCCGCCCACTGCGGCAGGGCCCAAAGTCGGTGACCCGGTGGGACTGTGGGTCCCCGGTGGGGCTGGCGCCCGCCGTGGTCGTCGTCGACGGGTCCGGGTCAGTGGTGATGACCGCGGCCGCCGAGCCGGACGGTCGCCACGACGCCGGCGTGGTCGGAGGGCCAGATCGGGCGGGGTGGTGCGGTCTGCGCGCGGAACGGCTCGTCGCCCACCAGGTGCGCCTCGAGCGTGCAGACGCGGCCGTGCAGCAGGACGAGGTCGATGCGCTGGTCGAGGGTGGAGACCGGGTTGGTGAGCGTCTGGTTCTGACCGCTCGAGTAACCGGGGTCACCGTGGTTGACGTCCCACGCGTCGCGGAAGCGGCGGGTCAGCAGGGCGTAGCTGGCGGTCGTGCTGCCGTCGGCGGCGGAGTTGAAGTCGCCCAGGGCGATGTCGGCGCCGGGGCCGCGGGCAGGTCCGGCGAGGAACTCGGCCGCCTGCGCCTCCTGGGTCGCCGCGAAGCCGGACACCTCGAGGTGCGTGTTGGCGACGTGGAAGCGGCTGCCGCGGTAGGTGGCGTCGATCGAGACCCATCCGCGCCCGAAGGACACGGGCGCGCCTCCGGGGAGCGGGACCGACTCCTGGATGCCGTACGTGCCGGTCCTGGTGTTGCCCCATCGCAGCCCACGGGTGTCGCCGTCGACCAGGATGACGTCGCGGTCCTGCAGGGTCACGACGCAGTCGGGGACGGGCGCGACGGCCGTGCACCCGTAGCCCGGGGAGACGAGGGGTGCGGGGCCGATGTCGGCGTTGCGTGAGATGCCGGCGACGTCGTAGTCGAGCCCGCGGGACCGGAGCTCGGCGGCCAGGATCTTCAGGAAGTCGAAGCTCGGTGGGTTCGCAGCGGAGCCAGGGGTGCTCGGCGAGGCGATCCACTTCGTGACCTCCTGCAGGCCGATGACGTCGGGCCTCTCGTCCTCGATGAGGTCGGCCACGGCCTCGGCCCGCGTCGGGAAGTCGGTGAAGACGGCCGTGCCGTAGATCTGCGCCACGGCAGCGACGAAGGCCGCCGGTTGCTCGGCCGGCGGCAGCTGGGCGACCTCGAGGGCCGGGTCGAGGCTGGAACCGAGGTAGAGGTTGTAGGTCATGAAGGTCAGGTCGTGGCCGCGTCCGTGGCCGTGCCCGTGGCCGTGCCAGTGACCCCGGGTGGCGTCAGCGGTGCCCGCGACCGGGACCAGCAGGGCCGCTCCCAGCGCCGTGGCGAGCAGCGCTCCGGACAGACGACGGACGAACCTGTGGGTGTGCATGCTGGCCTCCTGGCCGGACCTGGGGATGGCCACCACATCACCTGTGCCGCCTTGGAGGGGCAGGACTTTCGACCTCACTCGCGAGGACGTTGGTCACCGGGGTCGTGCCCGCCCGGCGCCCACGCCGTACGCCGTGCCCGACGTCGCGCCGGTCCGTTGACGGGTCTCGTGGCGAGGAGGAGGGTGAACGGCGCCACGCACCCGCGCGACGACCTGCAGATCGAGTCACGAGGACGGACGCATGAGCGTGAGACGACGTTTCTGGGCAGAGATCCTGGCCGTCGTGGCCACCGCGGCGGTCGGCTTCCCGACGATCCTCGACCGCGACTGGCTCGAGCCGCTCGTCGGTCGCGACGTCGACGGGGGCAGCGGCGCTCTCGAGGCCGTCGTGGTGCTGGTCTGCCTGGCGGCGACGGTGGCGCTGTCGGGCCTGGCGCGGGCCGAGTGGCGACGACCGGCGGGGCACGGCGACCATGCCTGACGACGGGCTGCTGCAGTGGAGGCTCGCGTCGTTCTGGGGGATCGCGGTCGACGAGGCGGTCGACGCCTGGCACGCCGGGCACGTGACCGAGGTCGTGGAGCTGCCCGACGACGACGGGCTCGTGGTCGCCACCGAGACCGGCGGGGTGTGGATCGCGACCGACGGCAACCCCCAGCTGCCGCTGAGCACTCCGTGGGACAGTCCGGACAGCCTGTGCGTGGCGATGGGGCCCGACGGGCCACGGCACCTGTTCGCGGGGTGTGCCGACCAGTACCAGCAGGGCTTGCCCCGCACCGAGCCCGTGATCATGGAGACCGCGGCCAACGCCGTGGCCCCGGTGCTGTCGTGGGCGCCGACCAACCCCGGGCTCCCGGCCGGGGCGGGCGCCGTACGACGGATCGTGGTGATCGCCCACCTGCGGCTGATCGTGGTGGCGTGCGAGCGCCATCGGCAGCGGCCCCTGGACCTGGGTGGGGTGTTCTGGGCTCGGATCCCGGCCTCGACGGTGCCCGCGACGCCCGGGCCGCGCGCGGCCTACGTGTGGCACGAGGCGGTCGTCACCGACGCGCCGGTCGACGGGTTCTTCGACCTGACGGTCGGGTCGACGACGGGCGCCACCCGACGCGACCAGCTGGAGGACGTCCGGGAGATCACCATCGTGGCGGGCGGCCGTAGCGGTGGGATCTACGTCGGGCAGCTCGTCGACGACGAGCTGCGACTGGCGCCCGCGCGGCAGGTGTCGGGCGACGTGGTCGTCACGGTGATGTCGGGGGCGGGTGCGTCGTCGGTGGCCTCGTGCGACGGCCGGCCCAACATCGTCCTCGGCGCGTGCGCGCGCCAGGACGGCCGGCTCCTGCAGGTCGTGCGCTCCGAGGACGGGGGCCGCACCTGGGTGACGTGCGGCAGCACGGTGCGCGGCAGCGAGCTGTTCGGAGCGCTGCTCGCGTTGACCGGTGGCCAGGGCAACGGCTGGAACAACCGGGTCGCCGTGGCGCCGTACGACGCGGACCTGGTGGCGCTCGGCTGGCAGGCCGGGCCCTTCGTCTCCCAGGACGGCGGCGCGACCTGGGAGGAGCTGCCCGACAACCCGCACGGGCACTCCGACATCCACGCACTGCTCTTCTCCGCCGCCACGCCGCCGGACCACCGCACGCTGTACGTCGGCAGCGACGGTGGACTGATGTCGATCGACCTCGACGTGCTCTGGTCCGGTGGCGCGGCGCCGTACCGCAGCGACTACAACCGGCAGAGCCCCTCGCTGCAGTGCTACGCCGGGCTGATCCGCCAGTTCTCCGGCGGCATCGACGCGTCGGGCACACGTCCCGGCCTGGTGAGCGTCGGGCTGCAGGACAACGGCAACGCAGCCTGCCTGCTCGACCCCGAGCCGGAGCCGTGGGTGAGGCTGGAACGCGGCGACGGCGGCGGCAACCGGTTCGTCATCGGCGGTGCGCTCGTGCACAACATCAAGGGTCTGCGCGCACAGGAGGTGACCATCGACGGAGCGCTGGCGGATCGGCGGGTGCGCGGGCTCGAGATCACCGGTCCACCGATGCCAGGAGGTGTCGTCGGCACCAACGTCGAGTCGGTCGTGCGCCCGCGCAAGCGCAACGACGAACGGGAGCTGCTCGTCGCGGTCAACGCGGTCAACAACACGGTCTACGGTCTCTACGCCGACGAGGACGACGAGCACACCCACCACTGGGAGGTGCTGGCCACGCTGCCCGCCGAGGCAGACGTGTCGGCGCTCGGGTCGTTCTCGGGAGGAACGGTCTTCGCGGCCACGACCTCGACGGGGCGGATGTTCGCCATCGACGTGGGGCAGAAGTCGGTGCTCGAGCTGCCGGTGCAGCTGCCCAAGACCGGGCCCGGACGCCGGATGGGGGCCGGTTCGTTCGTGCGCATCGTCGCGTTCGACGAGTCGTCGGTCTTCGCGATCCTCGACGGAGCATCGGAGCAGGGCGTGCCGGCCGGGGGAGTCGTGGCCTCGGCCAGCTATGTGGTGCGCCTCGACACACTTCGCTTCGTGCCCACCCTGAGCATCGGCCTGCCCGACGAGCCGCTCTACGGGCTGGCCGCTGTGCCTCCCGCCGAGCACGGCGCGCCGCGGATGCTGGTCGCCTCCACCGACGACGCCGTCCACCTCAGCCGCGACGACGGCGCGTCCTGGGCGCGGGCGAGCGCTGGGCTGCCGCGGCGCGCGCACTGTGGTGAGCTACGGGCCGTGGTGGGGGCCGACCGGCGGATCAACGTCTACCTCGGCACGTACGGGCGGTCGGTCTTCCGGGCGCAGTTCGGGCTGGCGGACGCCTGAGAGCGGCAGCAGGCCACCGGGCCCGGTCCGGAGGACCTGCTGCGCACCCGGCAGGACCTGCTGCCCTGGCGCCAGACCCACCGGCGGTCCATGGTGGGCGGATGCGACGTACGACAGGTGTGGAGTGATGGGCCGCCTCGACGAGCTCGACCAGACCAGCCCGATGAACAAGACCGACGCCGAGCGTCGGCTGGTGGAGGCGCAGCAGCAGCTGCTGGCCCACCGGCTGCGCCTGGCCGGCTTGACCGGGGAGGACGAGCTGGGTCCGCCGGTGACGGTGGTCCTCGAGGGGTGGGACGCCTCCGGCAAGGGGGGCGCGATCCGGCGCCTGGTGGCACCGCTCGACCCGCGGCACGTGCGCGTGCGGTCGTTCTCGTCGCCGACCCACGACGAGCTGCGCCACCACTGGCTGTGGCGCTTCTGGCCGGCCCTGCCGGGGTGGGGAGGCATGGCCGTCTTCGACCGGTCCTGGTACGGCCGGGTGCTCGTCGAGCGGGTCGAGGGCTACGCGACGATCGACGCGTGGGAACGGGCCTATGACGAGATCCGTGAGTTCGAGCGGATGCTCGTCACGGAGGGGATGATCCTGGTCAAGCTGTGGCTGCACATCTCCGACGACGAGCAGCTGCGACGCTTCGAGGCCCGGGCCGCCGACCCCCTGAAGCGGTGGAAGCTCACCGACGAGGACTGGCGCAACCGCGAGAAGCGACCGGCCTACACCCAGGCCGTCGAGGACATGGTCGCGCGCACCGGCACCCTGCAGGCACCGTGGACCCTCATCGCGGCCGACTCCAAGCGCACGGCCCGCGCGACGGTCGTCGAGGCGGTCAACACCGCGATCGAGAACGCGCAGCCGGGGGTGTTCTCGCCGCCGGCCGCCATGTGACCGACGGTGAGCACTGCTCTCGACACGACCCGCGACGGTGGCCGAGGCAGGACGTAGGTCGGCCCGGGCGGGACGTGCGTCCCTGGCCTGTGTGAGGAGGTGGTGGTTGCGTGGAGCCATGGACATCCAGATCAACACCGACCGGCGCGTCATCCTCGACGAGGCGCTGCGCACGCAGATCCAGGACGACGTGGACGTGGTGCTGGCGCACGTGACGCGCCCGGTCACGCGGGTGGAGGTGCACCTCAGCGACGAGAGCGCGCGGCGCGCCGTCGGGGACCACATCCGCTGCGTCGCCGAGGCCAGGCCCACGGGGCACGAGCCGGTCACCGTCACCGCCCACGGCCCCACGAGCAGCGAGGCAGCGGCCGAGGCGATCGACGAGCTGGGAGCGCTGCTCCACCACACGTTCGACCGGCTCGCTGACAAGGGACGGCGCGACACCATCCGCCACCGCTGACCGCGATGGCCGCCTGGACCGTCGACGACCCCCTGAGGGGGCCGGATGACCCTGTGGTCGCGGCCGCTCCGCGCGGGATCGTGGACGGTGACCACCCACCCGGGAGAACACACGAGCACGGCCTCACGGCCGGAGGAGCGTCCATCATGTTCATAGAGATCGGGTCAGCGGCCGAAGCGGTCGACGGGCCCTGCGGCCGGGTCGGCGCCCTTCTGCTCCGCCGGTCCGCGGAGCTGACCCACGTCGTGATCGACCACCGCGGCCACGGCACGACCGCGCGCGTCGTCCCGGCCACGTCCCTCGTGACGCCGCCGCCGGGCGACGCCGACGACGCCCACCACGGCGACGAGCGGGACCGTCAGCGCTGCCGCCTCTCCTGGACGAAGGACGAGGTGGACGCGGCGACCGAGGCCGACGCGTTGTCGCTCGTCGAGGTGAGCCACGGCGGCGGAGCCGGCCCCCTCCACCCGTCCGGCGCCATGCCGGGGATCATGAGCCTGTCGAAGTGGGTCGGCGAGGG
>CALRVO020000097.1:0-10116 GCA_943371595.1 Sphingomonas paucimobilis | reverse complement strand
AGGGCGGCCAGCGAGTCGCGGACCGGTCGGAGGCTCAATTCAGATGCAGGGCGTCGTTGAGGGTGACTCCGGTGCTCTTCCACGGCACGGCCTCGACGGTGCCGGTGACGGAGTTGCGGCGGAAGAGCACGTTGTCGTGGCCGGAGAGCTCGACGGCCTTGACCACGGCGGTCTCGTCGCCGTCGGAGCCGCGGACGGTCACCTTCGTCCCGGCGGTGACGTAGCACCCGGCCTCGACCACGCAGTCGTCGCCGAGGGAGATGCCGATGCCGGAGTTGGCCCCGAGCAGGCACCGCTCGCCGATCGAGATCACCTGGGTGCCGCCGCCGGACAGCGTCCCCATGATCGAGGCACCGCCGCCCACGTCGGACCCGTCGCCGACGACGACGCCGCCCGAGATGCGGCCCTCGACCATCGAGGCGCCGAGGGTGCCGGCGTTGAAGTTGACGAAGCCCTCGTGCATGACGGTGGTGCCCTCGGCCAGGTGGGCGCCGAGCCGGACCCGGTCGGCGTCCCCGATGCGGACCCCGGACGGCACGACGTAGTCGACCATCCGCGGGAACTTGTCGACCCCGAAGACGGTGACGTGGGCCCCGGAGGCCCGCAGACGGGCGCGGGTCAGCTCGAAGCCGGCGACCGCGCAGGGCCCGGCCGAGGTCCACACGACGTTGGTGAGCAGGCCGAACACCCCCTCCATGGAGCAGCCGTGGGGGCGCACGAGCCGGTGCGAGAGCAGGTGGAGCCGCAACCAGGCGTCCTCGGTGGTGGCGGGCGGCGCGGCGAGGTCGCCGACCTCGACCAGGCGCACCTCGCGCGTCACCCGTCGTACGTCGTCGGGCGTGGCGAGCGCGTCGAGCCCCTCGGGCACGGGGCCGGGGTCGGAGCCCAGGCGCGGCTCGGGGAACCAGACGTCGAGCACGGCACCGGTCGCGTCGAGGGTGACGAGGCCGTGGCCGGCAGCGGCGGAGGGACGGTCGGGGCTGGAGGCGTCAGTCACGTCGCAGGAGTCTAGGGAGGGTCGCGGAGCGTGGTTTGGACGGGCGGCCGGGTGGACAGACGGGGCGCATGTCTCGACCTCTTCGTGCCCTGGCGCTCTCCACCGCCCTCGCCCTCGTCGTCACTGCTGCTCCGGTCGCCGCCTTCGCGGCCCCGACCGACGACCTCTCCGCTGCCCCGTCACGTGCCGACGCGGCGCCGTCTCGCGAGGTCGGGCCGGCCACGCCGTTCCCGTCCTTGTCGGCGGGCTCCTTCTCCGCCCCGGCCACCACGGCCTCGGGTCGCACCGCCTCCCGGACCGCGCGCACGGAGCGCGCCGTTGCGAAGCACTGGCCCGTGCGCCTGCGGACCGGCAGGGCCACGCATCGCCTCGCCACGCCGAGTGGCGACCCCTCGCAGAACATCGTCAGCGCCAAGATGGTGCAGGACCGGTTGACCGGACGGCTCTACGCTGACGTCGTCCTCGCCGGCACGCCGACGGCCGCGACGGACTCGCGGCTCCGCGTCGGCTTCGGCCGCTACGTCACCGACACCGCAGGCACCTACTGCTCCTCGCCGGGCGGCGCCTACGTGGATGTGTCGTCCTACGGCGCCAGCGAGGGTGCGCAGGCGAAGTACTACGTTCCGCTGGACGCCATGAAGACCGGCACGTTCAACTGCGCCCTGGCCGGCGTCCTCAGCCTTGACGGAGCCACCACGTATGACCTCGTGCAGGCCGACACCCTGACTGAGGCCCGCCAGCGGCCGCTGCTCGAGTTCCGGTTCAAGGGCAAGCGCCTCAAGCCGCGTGGCTACACCCGGGTGCCGATCCGCATCGTCAACCGGGCCGCGACCGTCGCCACCGCGCCCAAGGTGCGCCTGATCATCAAGACCCGCGGGGTCTCCGTGCGCTACAACCCGCGCGTCGGCACGATCAAGCCCGGTCAGGCCAAGCGCGGCGTCATCTTCGTCAAGGACACCCGTCGCGGCGTCGGCAAGGTCACGCTCATCGCGAAGTCGCGCGAGTACCGCAAGAAGGTCACCGTGAAGGTCCGCGAGGTCCGTCGCTGACCCAGGCTGTCCCTCAGCGCTCCGTGGGGGCGGTCGGCTCACGCCGGCCGCCCCTTCTCGTCCCCCAGGGGCGGGCCTACTGGCCGGTGCGGCCGTCGATGCACTCACGCAGCAGGTCGGCGTGGCCGCAGTGGCGGGCGTACTCCTCGACGAGGTGGACGAGCACGTCGCGCACCTCGATCTCGCCGTCGGGATGGGGACAGAGGCGATCGAGCTCGACGTCGGCGTAGACCGACTCGGCGTGGGCGACCTCGCGTCGCCAGGTGGCCCAGGCGTCGTCGACCACCGCGGGGTCGGCGACCGCGCCGTCGAAGTCGAGGTCGGGCTCGGCCTCGGTGCGGTAGAGACGGTCGAGCCCGGGCTGTGCCTCGACCACCCGTCGCGCCCACGAGTGCTCGACCTTGGCCAGGTGGCGCAGCAGCCCGAGCAGCGACATCGTCGAGGGCGGCACCGAGCGTCGGGCCAGCTGCTCCGCGTCGAGGCCCTCGCACTTCATCTCGAAGGTCAGCCGGTAGGCGCGCAGGTAGTCGAGCACGACCGCGCGCTCGCCGCGCAGCGGGCCGGAGCCCTGGTGACGCGGGTCGAGGTCGGGGTGGGCCCACATGCCCTTGGGGGGTGCCAGCGCGTCGTGATCCATGGCGCCACCCTCGCGACGCGCGGGAGCGGTCGCAACCCGGTTGTCGCCGGGCAGGCACTCAGGGCTGGCGGGCGAGCAGGTGCAGCAGCCAGTCCCGTCCGGTGTCGATGAGGGCATAGCGACGCGTGCCGCCCTCGCCGTGGAGGTCGAAGACGAAGCGCCGGTCGTTGCGGTCGACCAGGGTCCAGGTGCCGTGGTCGGCGATCGACTTGTGCTCGTCGACGTACGTCGCGTGGTCGAGGTCGTGGTCGTCGACCGCGACGGCGAGCCGGTCGTGGTGGCTGTCGGTCGGCAGGCCCTTGGGCACCGCCCAGGAACGCAGCACCCCGCCCTCCTCGAGCCGGAGGTCGAAGTGGGGCCGCGGCGTGCGGTGGTCGTGCAGCACCCACACCGGTCGGCTCACCGTCCCGACCCAACCACACGACGCCACGCACGTTGGTCGAGGAGACCGCCTGCGGCCGTCACGAGACCACGACCAGCCGCAACGACAGGGTCGACCCGGCCCGCACCTGCGGTTCTGTGGTCTCGTGACGGTTGCCAGGGCAACCTCCTCGACCACCGTGGGGGCGGGTCGGCTCCAACCGACGTGCAGGTCCACCAGCACCCGCACTACGCTGGCCCCACAGGCGTCCGAGCCGTCATCAGCGGCGAGCCTTCCGGAAGAACGGGTCCCGCACGCCAGCGGGCACCTCACTAGAACCGGAATCCCGAACGAAGCGGTCGCCGTCCCCGGACGGCGGCAAGCGAGGTGGTACCGCGGTCCTGCTGTCCAGGGTCGTCCTCGTCGTGACGACCCCGACGCAGCGACCCGCAGGAGCCCCGATGCCCTACCCCCAGAACGACCCCGACCGGCGTGTCCCGTCCAACCCGCGGTTCCCCGAGATCGAGGAGCGGGTGCTCGAGTTCTGGCGTCAGGACGGCACCTTCCAGGCCAGCGTCGAGCAGCGTGACGCCGGTGACGACGGGTCCAACGAGTTCGTGTTCTACGACGGCCCGCCCTTCGCCAACGGCCTGCCCCACTACGGGCACCTGCTCACCGGCTACGTCAAGGACGTCGTGCCGCGCTACCAGACGATGCGCGGTCGCCGGGTCGAGCGCCGCTTCGGCTGGGACACCCACGGCCTGCCCGCCGAGCTCGAGGCGATGCGCCTGGCCGGCATCAAGACCACCGACGAGATCCTCGAGCTGGGCATCGAGAAGTTCAACCAGCTGTGCCGCGACTCGGTGATGAAGTACACCGGCGAGTGGCGCGACTACGTGACCCGCCAGGCGCGCTGGGTCGACTTCGACCACGACTACCGCACCATGAACCCCGACTACATGGAGTCGGTCATGTGGGCGTTCAAGCAGCTGCACGACAAGGGCTGGATCTACGAGGGCTTCCGCGTGCTGCCCTACTGCTGGAACGACGAGACGCCGCTGTCCAACCACGAGCTGCGCATGGACGACGACGTCTACCAGAACCGCCAGGACCCGGCGGTCACGGTCGGGCTGCGGCTCACCAGCGGCCCCGCCGAGGGTGCGCTCGCGCTCGTGTGGACGACGACGCCGTGGACGCTGCCGTCCAACCTGGCCATCATGGTCGGCTCCGAGATCGACTACGTCGTCGTCGAGGGGGCCGTCCCGGGCACAGAGAGCACCGCTCGCTACCTGATCGCCGAGGCCCGGCTCGCGGCGTACTCGCGCGAGCTCGGCAGCGAGCCCGAGGTCGTGGCCCGCCACACCGGCGCCGAGCTCGTGGGCAGCACCTACGTGCCGCCGTTCACCTACTTCGAGGGCCACGCCAACGCGTTCCGCATCGTCGCCGCCGACGACGCCGTCACGACCACCGACGGTGTCGGCCTCGTGCACACCGCCGGTGCCTTCGGCGAGATCGACAAGGAGGTCACCGACCGCGAGGGCATCGAGGCGGTGATGCCGGTCGGCAAGGACGGCAAGTTCACCCACCCGGTCGACGACTACGCCGGACTGCTGGTCTTCGACGCCAACCTGCAGATCATCGACGACCTCAAGGCCGTCACCCGCGGCGAGGCGGCGGCCTCGGTCAGCCCGGGCACGGTGCTGCTGCGCCGCGAGACCTACGACCACTCCTACCCGCACTGCTGGCGCTGCCGCGAGCCCCTGATCTACAAGGGGGTGTCGTCGTGGTTCGTCGAGGTGACGGCGTTCAAGGACCGGATGCTGGAGCTCAACCAGCAGATCAACTGGGTGCCCGACCACATCCAGGACGGCCAGTTCGGCAAGTGGCTCGAGAACGCCCGCGACTGGTCGATCACCCGCAACCGGTTCTGGGGCAGCCCGGTGCCGGTCTGGGTCAGCGACGACCCGGCGTACCCCCGCGTCGACGTCTACGGCTCCTTCGCCGAGCTCGAGCGCGACTTCGGGCGCGTGCCGACCAACCCGGACGGCGAGCGCGACCTGCACCGGCCGTTCGTCGACGAGCTGACCCGGCCCAACCCCGACGACCCGCGCCCCGAGGGCGAGCGCTCGACGATGCGCCGCGTCACCGACGTGCTCGACGTGTGGTTCGACTCGGGCTCGATGAGCTATGCCCAGGTGCACTACCCGTTCGAGAACGAGGAGTGGTTCAAGAACCACTTCCCGGCCGACTTCATCGTCGAGTACATCGGCCAGACCCGGGGCTGGTTCTACACGCTGCACATCCTGGCCAGCGCCATCTTCGACAAGCCGGCCTTCCAGAACTGCATCAGCCACGGCATCGTGCTGGGCAGCGACGGCAACAAGATGAGCAAGTCGCTGCGCAACTACCCCGACGTCAGCGAGGTCTTCGACCGCGACGGTGCCGACGCGATGCGCTGGTTCCTCATGTCGAGCCCGATCCTGCGCGGCGGCAACCTCGTGGTCACCGAGCAGGGCATCCGCGACTCGGTGCGCCAGGTGATGATCCCGCTGTGGAACAGCTGGTACTTCCTGCAGCTCTACGCCAACGCGGCCGGCGCCGAGGTCACCGGTGGCACCGGCTCGACCCACCCGCTCGACCGCTACGTGCTGGCCAAGACGCGCCAGTACGTCGACCAGATGACGGTCGCGTTCGACGACTACGCCGTCGCCGACGCGTGCGACGCGACGCGGTCGTTCCTCGACGTGCTGACCAACTGGTACATCCGGCGCTCGCGCGCGCGCTTCTTCGACGAGGACGCCGCCGCGTTCGCGACGCTGCACACGGTGCTGGAGACGGTGTGCCGGGTGACCGCGCCGCTGCTGCCGCTGACGACCGAGGAGGTCTGGCAGGGGCTGACCGGCGGCCGGTCGGTGCACCTGACCGACTGGCCGGCCGTCGACGGACCCGACGCGCTGCCCAGTGACGACGCGCTCGTGGCGGCGATGGACCTGGTGCGCGAGGTCTGCTCGGCGACGTCGGCGCTGCGCAAGGCCGCCTCGCTGCGCAACCGGCTGCCGCTGTCGACGCTCACCGTCGTGGTGACCGATCCGCAGTCCCTGCAGGGTTTCGAGTCGATCGTCGCCGACGAGGTCAACGTCAAGGCCGTCCGTCTGCTCGCCGCCGACAGCGACGAGGCGGCGGCGTACGGCGTCGAGCAGAAGCTCACCGTCAACGCGCGCGCCGCCGGGCCACGCCTGGGCAAGGAGGTCCAGGTCGCGATCAAGGGCTCCAAGTCGGGCGACTGGTCGGTAGCCGACGACGGCACCGTCACCGCGGGCGGCCTGGCCCTGGTCGAGGGCGAGTACACGCTGGAGACCGTGGCCGGCTCCAGCGACGCCGACACCGCGATCGGGGTGCTGCCCGGTGGCGGCTTCGTCGTCCTCGACACCGCCGTGACCCCCGACCTGGCCGCCGAGGGCCTGGCCCGCGACCTGGTGCGTGCGGTCCAGCAGGCCCGGCGCGACGCGGGCCTGGAGGTGTCGGACCGGATCGCCCTGACCGTCGGCGGGTCCGAGGTGCTGCAGTCGGCTGCCCGGGCGCACGAGTCGCTCATCACCGCCGAGACCCTCGCGACGTCGTACGACGTGACCGGCCCGGGCGAGGGGACCGAGGTCTCGCTGGCCGACGACGAGACCGCGACGATCACGGTCACCAAGGCCTGAACCCCGCTGACCCGTCGTACATGTACGACGGGTCAGCGGGACGGTGCCGGGTCAGAAGCCCGTGCGCACCGAGGTGAGGCGCGGGTCGTTGAGCCGCAGCGCCTCGCCGGGCATCTCGGTGCAGCGCAGGCTGATCGGCAGGGACGCGTCCGGCACGCTCACGACCTGCTGCAACGTGAACGACGACAGCTCGCCGGGCTGGCCGTTGGCCGCCAGGGCGAAGCGGGCCTCGGTCAGCACGTCGCCACCCTGGACCAGGCCGCAGCGGTTGCTGATGGCGGGGACGGCGCCGTTGGTGTTGTCGAGCACGCCGCTGGCGGTGACCAGCTGGGTGCCGGGGACCACGGCGATCGTCAGCAGGGCCGCGCAGTCGTCGAGGGCGGTGTCGCTGCAGGTCGCGAGGTCGAGGCCGGTGGAGTCGTCGCGCACACCGACGACCGAGGTGCGCGACTGGGCGCGCAGGTCGGCGCGGGTCAGGCTGCCGTCCTTGACGTCGGCGCTGCCGAGGGACCCGTTCTTGACGTCCAGGCCGGTGAGCGTGCCGTTCTTGACGTCCTTGCCGGTGATCAGCTTGGCGGCGGTGGCCGTGCCGGCGACGGCCACGAGCAGGACGGCGACGGCGAGGAGCAGGGCGGGGGCGAGGCGGGTGGTGCGGTGCATGTCAGGTCCTCCGGTGGTGGAGCCACGTGGTCGCGGCTGCGATGCCCTCACCCTCGGCCGGACCGACCCCCTCGCGCGTGAGGGGTCGACCCCCAGGTCGTGGGTTGAGGGGGTGGGCGGACGCAGGTCGGCCGGGTGGTCGACCGGCGGACGCAGCCCTGGTTGGCTGGCCCCATGAGCATCGTCACCTGGCAGGACCTGTGCCTCGACGCGCTCGACGTCGACGCGCAGTCACGGTTCTGGGCGGCTGTCGGCTGGTTGGACGTCGTCGGACCCGTCGAGCACCGCCGGCTCGAGGGCCCCACGCCTCGTCACACGGTGTGGGTCAACGAGGTGGACCGCCCCCACGTGGTCAAGAACCGGCTGCACCTCGACGTCGACTGCGCCTCGGTCGACGACCTCGTCGCGCTCGGCGCCCGTGTGCTCGCACCGGCGGCCGAGACCGGGCTGGGGTGGACGGTGATGGCCGACCCGGAGGACAACGAGTTCTGTGCCTTCGTGCGGGGACCCGGACGCGTGCCCGCCTACCGGCTCCACGGGATCGGCGTCGACTGCGTCGACGCCGAGCTGCTCGCCCGCTGGTGGGGCGAGGTCTTCGGCGTGGACCCGGTGCACGAGAAGGGCGAGGACGGTGCCGGGTGGTGGACCCTCACCGGGGTCGCGGCCGACGACCGGATGACCCTCGACTTCAACGCCGTCCCCGAGCCGCGCACCGTGCCCAACCGGGTGCACTGGGACGTCGTCGGGCTGGTCGACGACCTGCTCGCCCGCGGTGCGACCTACCTGTGGGAGCAGCCGCACTGGACCGTGCTGGCCGACCCCGAGGACAACGAGTTCTGCGTGTTCCCGCCGCGCTGAGCGCTCTGCGGGCCGCGGTCAGCCAGCGAGCTTGAGCGCCTGGCCGTCGGGCGTGAGGTAGTAGCCGTCGTCGAAGAGGATGACGCCGTTGCACAGCCGGCACCAGCCCTGCTCGCTGTGGTCGGCCACCACGTGGGCCGAGCAGCAGGAGGTCGAGGTGGTGTCGGGACAGGCGGGGGAGTGGTCGCACATCGTCGTGCTCCTTCGGGGGTGTCCGTGTGGGTGACGGAGGGGGTCGATGCTGCTGATGACTTCCATGGAACTCCTGGTCGGGGCCCGGTGCAGCCCTTTGCCCGAAGACTGTGGAGAACCACCCGATCGAGTCAGAGGTGGATGGCTGGTTGACTGTGGCGCGTGCCCCTCGACGCTCCCCTTGACCTCGGCGCCGACGCCGTCACCCTCACCCGACAGCTGGTCGACATCGAGTCGGTCAGCCAGGACGAGCAGGCCATCGCCGACGCCGTCGAGACCGCGCTCTCCGCGCTGCCCCACCTCACCGTCGTACGCCGGGGCAACACCGTGGTGGCCCGCACCGACCTCGGGCGCGCCGAGCGCGTGGTCATCGCCGGGCACCTCGACACCGTGCCGCTCAACGACAACCTGCCGAGCCGCCTCGACACCGACACCGGGTTGCTGCACGGGCTCGGCACCTGCGACATGAAGGGCGGCGACGCGGTCATCCTGCGTCTCGCTGCGACCGTGCCCGAGCCCGACCGCGACGTCACATACGTGCTCTACGAGTCCGAGGAGATCGACGCCGAGTTCAACGGGCTCAACAAGCTCTCGCAGAGCGACCCCGACCTGCTACGGGCCGACTTCGCGATCCTGATGGAGCCCTCCGACGCGGTGGTCGAGGCCGGCTGCCAGGGCACCCTGCGCGTCGAGGTCCGCACCACCGGCGAGCGCGCCCACTCGGCGCGCTCGTGGAAGGGCGTCAACGCGATCCACGGCATGGCCGACGTGCTCGTGCGCCTGCAGCGCTACGAGGCCCGGCGCCCGGTGATCGACGGGCTGGAGTACCACGAGGGCCTCAACGCGGTCGCGATCCGCGGCGGCGTGGCCGGCAACGTGCTGCCCGACGAGTGCGTCGTCGAGGTCAACTTCCGCTTCGCGCCTGACCGCAGCGAGGCCGATGCCGAGGCGTTCGTCCGCGACTTCTTCGACGGCTACGACGTGCGCCTGACCGACACCGCGCCCGGTGCGCTCCCGGGGCTCGACCGGCCGGCGGCCCAGCAGTTCGTCGAGGCCGTCGGCGGGGTGGTCAACCCCAAGTTCGGCTGGACCGACGTCGCCCGCTTCACCGTCCTCGGCGTGCCCGCCGTCAACTTCGGGCCCGGCGACCCGATGCTGGCCCACAAGCAGGAGGAGTTCGTGCCGGTCGCCCAGATCGAGCACTGCGAGCGCGTGCTGCGCGCCTGGCTGGGCGGCGGCGAGGGGGGCGACACCGAGTGAAGTCGAAGGCCAAGGGACCCGTGATCCAGCGCCGTGCGCAGGTCGACGGCACCACCACCGACCAGCGCCTGCTCGACACCAGGGGCCCCAGCGACTGGGTGCACACCGACCCGTGGCGCGTGCTGCGCATCCAGGCCGAGTTCGTCGAGGGCTTCGGGGCCCTGGCCCACCTCGGCCCTGCGGTGTGCGTGTTCGGCTCCGCGCGCACCCCGGTCGACCACCCGTCGTACGCCCAGGGCGAGGAGGCCGGTCGCAGGCTCGCCGAGGCCGGTTTCGCGGTCATCACCGGGGGTGGCCCCGGGGCGATGGAGGCCGCCAACAAGGGCGCCAGCCAGGCCGGCGGGCTGAGCGTCGGCCTCGGCATCGAGCTGCCCTTCGAGTCCGGCCTCAACGAGTGG
>CALRVO020000096.1:0-10130 GCA_943371595.1 Sphingomonas paucimobilis | reverse complement strand
CGGCTGGGACCTCGAGCCCGAGCTCGACCGTGGCCTGTACGC
Organism: Sphingomonas paucimobilis; assembly: GCA_943371595.1. Lineage (GTDB taxonomy): Bacteria > Actinomycetota > Actinomycetes > Propionibacteriales > Nocardioidaceae > Nocardioides. The sequence goes on along the minus strand of CALRVO020000096.1, from coordinate 10,088 downwards.
CGCCGACGTCGACACCGCGCTCGACCTGGTGCGGCTGCTCGACGACGAGGTGACCACGGCGGTCGTGCTCGGGCACAACCCGACGGTGGCCTCGCTGGCCCACACCCTCGACGACGGCGAGGGCGACCCCGCCGCGACCACCGAGATGACGGTGGGCACCTTCCCGACGTCGGCCACGGCGGTGCTGTCCGTCAGCGGTTCCTGGGCCGACCTGGCGCCCGGTGGGGCCAGCCTGGCGGGCTACCACGTGGGGCGCGGCTGACCAGACGCCCACCGCACCCGCGGGCGTCGCTGCTGGCCTAGGGTGCGCCCGTGGGTGCAGCGAGATCGGCGGCCGTGACGTGGTGGGGACACGCGTCGATGACGGTCGAGCTCGGCAGGGCGCGGGTGGCGACCGACCCGTTGATGACCCGCCGGCTCTACCACCTGCGACGGGCCGTGCCCGAGCCGCCCGAGGCGGCCACGCAGGCCGACCTGGTCCTCATCTCCCACCTGCACCACGACCACCTGCACCTGCCGTCGCTGCGACGGTTCGCACCCGACGTGCCCGTGGTCGTGCCGCGCGGCGCGGCGGACGCCGTGCGGGGTCTGGCGGCGCGCGAGCTGGTGGAGGTCGCTCCCGGGGAGGTGGTCGAGGTCGCCGGCGTGCGCGTCGAGGTGCTGCCGGCCACGCACGACGGCCGTCGCGACACCTTCCCCTGGCACCACCAGGACGTCCCGGCCCTCGGCTTCCGCTTCGACGACGGCGAGACCAGCGTCTGGTACCCCGGCGACACCGGTGTCCGTGCCGACTTTGCCGACGTCGGCGCGGTCGACCTGGCCGCGGTGCCCATCGGCGGCTGGGGCCCGACGCTCGGCGACGAGCACCTCGATCCCGAGGAGGCCGTGGCCGCGGTGGCCGCGGTCGGTGCGCGCTGGGCCGTCGCCGTCCACTACGGCACCTACTGGCCGCTGGCGCTGCGACGGCTCAAGCCGGCCAACCACCACCGGCTCTTCGTGACCCCGCCGCAGCGTTTCCACCGCGCCGCGGCCGAGACGGGCCTCGCGGCGGTGACGCTCACCCCGGCGTTCGGCGAGCGCGTCGTCCTGACCTGAGGATCAGACCGGGGGAGCGGGTGTGACGATGCCGGCGGCGGCGTCGGCCGCCTCGATCTCCTCGCGCGAGATGCCGAGGAGGTAGAGGATCGAGTCGAGGTAGGGCACGTTGACCGTCGTGTCGGCGGCCTCCTGCACGATCTTGCGTGCGTTGTAGGCGACGCCGAGGCCCGCGGCGCTGAGCATGTCGAGGTCGTTGGCCCCGTCACCGACCGCGATCGTCGCCTCGATCGGCACCCCGACCTCGGCGGCGAACTCACGCAGCGCGCGGGCCTTGCCGGCGCGGTCGACGACGTCGCCGACGATCTCGCCGGTGATCTTGCCGTCGACGATCTCGAGCTCGTTGGCCCGGGCGAAGTGGATGCCCAGGTCGGTGGCGAGCCGGTCGGTGATCTGGCTGAACCCGCCGCTGACGATCGCGAAGCGGTAGCCGAGCCGGCGCAGCGTGCGCACCATGGTGCGGGCGCCGGGCGTGACCACGATCTCGTCGTACACCTCGTCGAGGGCGCTGGCGTCGAGCCCGGCGAGCAGCCGGACACGGCGGCGCAGCGACTCCTCGAAGTCGAGCTCACCGCGCATGGCGGCCTCGGTCACCTCGGCGACCTCGGCCTCGTGACCGGCGTGGGCGGCGAGCATCTCGATGACCTCGCCCTGGATCAACGTGCTGTCGACGTCCATCACGATCAGGCGTACGCCGCGGCGCAGCAGCGTGGCCGGCTGGACCGCGATGTCGATGCCCTGGGCGGAGGCCTCGGCGGCCAGCAGCGCACGCAGGTGGTCGGGATCGGCGCCCGAGACGTGCAGGTCGATGGCGGTGACGGGGTAGCGCGCCATCCGCTCGATACGGTCGATGTTGCCCCCGGTGTCGGCGATCCGGCCCGCGACGGCGGCCATGTGGCCGGCCTTGAGCGGGCTGCCGATGACGGTGACGTGGGCGCGTCCGGCGGCCCGCGAGCGGTTGTCGCCCGTCCCGCGCTCGATCTCGACCTGCATGCCGAGGTCGGCGGCGGTCTGCTCGACCGCGCGGGCGACCTTCTTCCAGTCCCGCGGCGCCGTGACCAGGACCCCGAGGATCAGCCGGCGGCGCAGGATGATCTGCTCGACGTCGACGACCTCGACGCCCACCGAGGTCAGGGCGGCGAACACCGAGGAGGTCACCCCGGGACGGTCCTTGCCGGTCAGGGTGACCAGGAGGGTGTCGGGCTTGCTGGCAGGGGCTCCTGACGCTGTGCTCATCGGGGGCGACGCTATCGCCTGCCGCCGCGGTGTCGGTGGTCCCGTCCATGCTGGTGCGACCGAGTCCGGACCGCCCCAGCTCCTGAGGAGACACGCCATGAGCGACGACCAGGCCCACGTGCACCACGCGATCGACTACGTCGAGATCAGCGTCACCGACCTCGACCGTGCCAAGGCGTTCTACGCCGCCGCCTTCGGGTGGCAGTTCAACGACTACGGCCCCGACTACGCCGGCATCCGCTGGCTCGACGGTGACGGCGAGGTCGGCGGGCTCGCGGTCGGCCCCGCGCCCGTCCCGGGCGCCGGTGGCGTGGCCGTGCTGCTGTGGTCGGGCGACCTCGAGGCCACGGTCGCAGCCGTGGAGCGGGCCGGGGGCGAGGTCGTCGAGGCGCCCTACGCGTTCCCCGGTGGCCGGCGGTTCTTCTTCCACGACCCCGACGGCAACCGCCTGGGGGTCTGGGCCTCGACCTGACCCGCGGCGGGCAGAGCCGTCAGTCCGGAGGCCACACCTCGGGCGAGCAGGCCGCCACCAGGGCCCGGCGACCGGCCCGGGCCAGCGGGGCGAGCGCGCCCCGGCGCTGCTCGGCCTCGTGCACGCTGATCGCGCCGCCGTCGTCCTCGAGCGCGAGCTCGGCGATCCCGAGGGCCTGCAGTCCACGCGCGGCCAGGTCGACGCACCGGGGCGGGATCCCCGGTGGGGCTTCGACCGCCGGGCGGTGACGCAGGTTCATCAGCCGGTCGGCGACCTCGGGGCGCCAGCGGGCGACGTCGAGCGCGGCCAGACGCTCGGCCGACTCGAGGAGCACCGCGCGCAGCTCCCGGTCGGCCTCACCCACGTCGGGCAGGGGGCGGCGGTTGCCCGGCAGCAACGTCCACTCGATGGTGGGGCCGACCCGCGCCGGCACCAGTGCGGCCTGCGCACCGATCGCCACGACGGCCTCCCCGGCCTCGAGGGCTGCGGCGTTGAGCTCGCGGGGCCCGCCGAGCCCCACGGGGTCGCCCTCGGCGGGGAAGGCCGCCCCGAACCCGGTGGCGCCCGCCGCGCGCAACGACGCGAGCGTGGCGACCAGGTGGGACTCGGGTCCGAGCACGACGTGGGTCACGTCGCCGTCGAGCACGCCGTCGAGCAGGTCGTCGGGCCCCACGTGCCCCCGCAGCCAGGCTGTCGCCCACCAGGCCAGACGACCCGAGACGGGCAGGGGGCTGGTGGTGTCCGTGGGCACGCCCCGACGGTAGCCGCTGCTCTGACCTCATAGGGTGGTCGGCATGGCCCCCGTCCTCGAGCTCGCCGACGTGACGGTGCGTCGCGGGTCGTCCGTCATGCTCGACAGGGTCACCTGGGTGGTCCGTGAGGGCGAGCGCTGGGTCGTCCTGGGCCCCAACGGCGCCGGCAAGACCACGCTGCTGCAGATCGCGTCGGCGCAGATGTTCCCCACCACCGGCCTGGTGGGCGTGCTGGGCGAGCTGATGGGCACCGTCGACGTCTTCGAGCTCCGACCGCGGATCGGCCTGACGAGTGCTGCGCTGGCCGACAAGATCCCGCGCTCCGAGCTGGTCCGCGACGTCGTGGTGTCGGCGGCCTACGGCGTGACCGGCCGGTGGCGCGAGCACTACGACGACCTCGACCACGAGCGGGCCGGCGACCTGCTGCGCGAGGTCGGGGTCGCCCACCTCGCCGAGCGGACCTTCGGCACCCTGAGCGAGGGGGAGCGCAAGCGGGTGCAGGTCGCCCGGGCGCTGATGACCGACCCCGAGCTGCTGCTGCTCGACGAGCCGGCCGCCGGGCTCGACCTGGGAGGACGCGAGGACCTCGTCTCGACCCTGTCGACCCTGGCCTACGACCCCGACGCGCCAGCGACGGTCCTGGTCTCCCACCACGTCGAGGAGATCCCGCCCGGCTTCACCCACGCCCTGCTCCTGCGTCAGGGCGCCGTGGTGGCCGAGGGCCCGGTCGAGGAGGTGCTCACCGAGCAGGCGCTCTCGGCGACCTTCGGGATGCCGTTGCGTCTCGAGCACGCCGACGGACGCTGGGCCGCCCGACGCGACGTGCGCCACCGCTGACTGCGGGGTCCGGACTAGGGTTCGTGACATGGACGAGCTGGGCAGGTGGTTGAGCGAGAACCTGTGGAGCGTGTGGCTCGCCGCGGCTGCCGTCCTGGGCGTCGCCGAGCTGCTGAGTCTCGACCTGGTCCTGATCATGCTGGCCGTCGGTGCGCTCGTCGGCGCCGTGACCGCGGTGGCCGGCGGCGGGCCCGTCCTGCAGCTCCTGCTCGCCGGGGGCGCCGCCACGGCGATGCTGCTGCTGGTGCGGCCCTCGGTCGTCAAGCGGCTGCACACCGGACCGGAGCTGCGCCTGGGCCACGGCAAGCTCGTCGGCCAGCAGGGCGTGGTGACCGAGACCATGAGCGCCCACGAGACCGGCCGCATCCGCATCGACGGCGAGATCTGGTCCGCGACGCCCTACGACGACACGTTGACCATCGAGGCGGGCCAGACCGTCGAGGTGCTGCAGATCCGCGGGGCGACCGCACTGGTCCACCCGATCCCCAGCCTGGAGGGCTGAACGCATGGCATTTCTCATCGTGGCGGGCGTCCTGCTCGTCTTCCTCGTGGTGCTGCTGGCCAAGACGATCCGGATCGTGCCGCAGGCACGCGCCGGCATCGTCGAACGCTTCGGCAAGTACAAGGAGACGCTGCCCGCCGGCCTCAACACCGTGGTGCCCTTCGTCGACAAGGTCCGCTACCAGATCGACCTGCGCGAGCAGGTCGTGAGCTTCCCGCCGCAGCCGGTCATCACCGAGGACAACCTGGTCGTCGCCATCGACACCGTCATCTACTTCCAGGTCACCGACCCGGTGGCCGCGACCTACGAGATCGCCAACTACATCCAGGCCGTCGAGCAGCTGACCATGACCACGCTGCGCAACATCGTCGGCGGAATGACCCTCGAGGAGACCCTCACCAGCCGCGACTCGATCAACTCCGGGCTGCGCGGCGTCCTCGACGAGGCGACCGGCAAGTGGGGCATCCGGGTCAACCGTGTCGAGATCAAGGGCATCGACCCGCCGCCCTCGATCAAGGACTCGATGGAGAAGCAGATGCGCGCCGACCGCGACAAGCGCGCCCAGATCCTCACCGCCGAGGGCGGTCGCCAGGCGGCGATCCTCACCGCCGAGGGCCAGAAGCAGTCGGCGATCCTCACCGCCGAGGGCGAGCGCGAGTCGCAGATCCTGCGGGCCCAGGCCGAGCGCGAGTCGCAGATCCTGCGCGCCCAGGGCGAGGGGCAGGCCATCCAGACGGTCTTCCAGGCGATCCACGACGGACGCCCCGACCAGTCGCTGCTGGCCTACCAGTACCTCCAGATGATGCCCAAGATCGCCGAGGGCACCGCCAACAAGATGTGGATCGTGCCGAGCGAGATCGGCAAGGCCCTCGAGGGCCTGGGCTCGACGATGAACGAGCTGCGCGGCATCCCGCAGGAGGTCGACGGACCGCGCACGCGCGTCGACATGGGTCCCTCCGAGCCGGTCGTGCCCACGCCCGCCTCGGCCGACCCCGAGCTGAGCAAGGCCAACGACGCCGTCAAGCAGGCCATCGCCGAGGCTCAGATCGCGGCCAACCCCGCGCTCACCGATCCCTCGATCGACCCGACCAACGTGCCGCCCACCCCGCCGGTCCCCGGGCCCACGCAGGAGTGAGCCCGCTCGAGTCCGTCCTGGTCGTCCTCGCGGGGGTCGCGGCCGGGACGATCAACACGGTGGTCGGGTCCGGCACGCTGATCACCTTTCCGACGCTGCTGGCCTTCGGGGTCCCGCCGGTGACCGCCAACGTCTCCAACAACATCGGCCTGGTGCCGGGGTCGGTCGCGGGCGCGGTCGGCTACCGCGACGAGCTCGGCGGCCAGCGCAGCCGGGTGCTGCGGCTGCTCAGCGCCTCGGTGACCGGCGGCGCGATCGGCGCCGTGCTGCTCCTGGTGCTCCCCGCGGGCGCGTTCGAGGCCGTCGTGCCGGTGCTCATCATGCTCGGCGTGGTGCTGGTGATCGCCCAGCCCCGGTTGTCGGCGTGGGTGCGTGAGCGTGCCGAGGCCCGTGGCGCCGAGCAGCGCGACGGAGCGTGGTGGGTGTGGCCGGCCGTGTTGCTCACCGGCGTCTACGGCGGCTACTTCGGGGCGGCGCAGGGCGTGCTGCTCATGGGCGTGCTCGGCATCGGCGTCGCCCAGTCCCTCCAGCGCAGCAACGCGGTCAAGAACGTCCTGGCGGCCGCCGTCAACGGCGTCGCCGGGCTCATCTTCGTCTTCGTCGCCGACGTCGACTGGCGCATCGTCGCCCTGATCGGCGTCGGGTCGGTGGTTGGTGGCCTGATCGGCGCCCGGGTCGGCAAGCGGCTGCATCCGCTCGCGCTGCGGGTGGTGATCGTGGTCGTCGGGCTGACCGCGTTCACCGTGATCGTCGTGAGCTGACCCGATCGGACCGCCCGCGGCGTCAGCCCGTGGCGACGACCGTCGTGGTCCGCTTGACCCGCAGGCCGAGCAGGCCGGACACCGCGGCGACGACCGCCACCCCGGTCACGGCGAGCCCGAGCGTGCGGGGGAGCTGCTCGGCCTCGACCCCGGCGTACGACGTGGCGGCGTCGGCGGCGTCGACCGCCACCCCGATCAGGACCAGGTTGCGGCGGGCCGAGCCCGAGGCGAGCAGCGTGGCCGCGCCGAGCGCGATCTCGCGGGAGCCGAACCACTGCGTGAGCAGCGGTGAGCTCGACGGCACGCCCATCGTCGAGGCGACGAGGTCGGGCTTGACGAGCGAGGCGATGCCGACGCCGATGCGGCCGAGGGACAGGCTGGTCACGGGGTTCATGACCGGGACCCTAGTGGGTTTCAGCGGCGGGGTCCGGCGTACACCCGTCGGCCGACCACCGGAGTCGTGAAGTCGCCGTCGTCGGAGCCGGGCGGCATCCAGGTGTCGGACGACCCGTGGGCCTGCCCGCTGTAGATCGAGGCGCCGGCCCGCACCCAGCGTGGGGTGCCCAGGCACCGGCGCGGCAGCGAGACACCGACGCGGCCGGCGCGGGCGTCGATGGTGCCGACCGCTCCTCGGCACGAGCGCACTCCGGTGACGTAGCCGTAGGAACCGCACTCGCCGACCTCGTCAGGCGTGATCTGCGGTGTGCGCCAGTAGCCGACCTCGGTCCGTCCCTCGTGGTGCGTCACGTCGACGGTCCACTCCCGGTCGGGAGTCACCACCTCGAACGTCGTCGACGTGCGATAGCGGTTGACCAGGCCGGTGACGTCGAGCGACAGCACGACCAGGTCGCGCGTGTGACGCACCCTGAGTCGTCTGATGTCACCCTCGGCGCTCGGCGTCTCGGTGATCGTGCCGCACGGCTCGGGGTCGGGGTCGAACGTGTAGACCGTCGCGTCGCCCGCCGGATCAGGGGCGGTCCAGCTGTCGGCCCGCGCCGGGGCGGGGGAGACGAGCAGCAGGGCGAGGAGCAGGGTGGTCACAGGTCCGAGACGTCGCAGCACCCTGGCATCATCGGACACCCACCCGACGCGCCGCAGCAATACCCGCAGGCGCGTCCCGGTCGCTGGACCTGACCCCTGACAATGGTCGCGTGACCACGCCACCCGGTGCCGATGAGCCCGGCAACCCCTACCTCGACAAGCCGACCGTCGTGCCCGGCGCCGCGGAGCCCGGCTACCAGCCCTACACGCCGACGCCCTACGGCCAGCAGCAGCCCTACGGCTACCCGCAGCCCTACGGGCAACAGCTCTACGGGCAACAGCCCTACGGCTACGCCCCGCCCCGGGGCACCAACGGGCTGGCCATCGCGTCGCTCGTGACGTCGCTGGTGTGGGTCTGCGGGCTGAGCAGCATCGCGGCGGTCATCCTCGGCCACGTCGCCCGGGGCCAGATCAAGCGCACCGGTGAGCAGGGGGCGGGCCTGGCGCTGGCCGGGCTGATCCTCGGCTACCTCGGCATCGCGCTGGTCGTCGGCTACGTCGTGGTGGTGCTGATCGTCGCCGCCACCGACCCGGGCGCCTTCGACTGACCCGGGTGGCCGCCGACGAGCCGGTCGGGTGGGCGGCGCACCAGGTCGGGTCCGCCGTCGTCTCGGAGCGCCCGCTGACCGGCGGACGGACCTCGACGATGCGGGTGCTCACCCACGCCGACGGCACCGAGACGGTGCTGCGCGTGATCGACCGGGAGCCCTGGGCCAGCCACCGGGCTCCGCTCACCACCCGCGAGCGCGACACCCAGCAGACCCTGGCGGGCTCCGGCGTACCGGCGCCACGGTCGTTGGCCCTCGACGCCGACCGCGGGGCGCACCTGATGACCCTGCTGCCGGGCGCAGCCGACGACCACCGCGCCGACGACGCGTCGTTGCAGGAGCTCGCGCGGACGCTCGCCGCGGTGCACGACGTACGCCCCGAGGTGTGGCCGCGCGACTACCAGCCGTGGGCCTGGGAGGCCAAGTACGTCGTCCCCACCTGGGCGACCCGCCCGGAGGCCTGGCGGGCGGCGTTCGACCTGCTGCGCGGCGAACCGCCGGCCCACGAGCCGACCTTCCTGCACCGCGACTTCGGCCCGCACAACGTGCTGTGGAGCGGTGACACGCTCAGTGGGGTCGTCGACTGGGTCGAGACCTCCACCGGGCCGGCGTGGCTCGACGTCGCCCACGGCGCGACCAACGTGGCGGTCCGCGCCGGCGTGGACCGGGCCCGTGCCTTCGCTGCGGCCTACTCGGCCCTCACCGGCCGCACGCCCGAGCCCTGGTGGGAGGTCATGGACGTCGTCGGCTTCCTGCCGCCGCCGGGGAGGCCTGCCTTCTTCACCGCGCCGGCGCAGCGCCAGGCGCTGGAGGACCTGCTGGTCGACGCACTCGACCGGCTGTGAGCGCGGCCCGGCTCAGCGCTCGACGTACGCCGTGACCCACCGGTCGAGCTCGTCGTAGACGACCTCGCGCACGTGGGGGAGCGAGAGCACCACGTCGTGGCGGGCACCCTCGACGGCGACGTAGGTGACGTGCGGTCCGAGCGACGTGGCCCACTGCCGGATCTGCGGCACGTCGAGCACGATGTCGTGGGTGTGCACGTCGTCGTGCATCTCCGGTGGCCGCGTGGTCGCCGCGGAGGAGAGGACCAGCACGGGTGCCAGGACCGACAGCCCGGCGTGCACCTCGGCATGGGCCCGACGGACCGCGCGCAGCCAGCCGTAGCGCACGGGGAACGACTCGATCGGCTTCCAGGTCAGGTCGTAGTCCCACTCGCCGTCGTGCTCGCGGTGCAGGCTGCGCCCGTAGATGCCGGAGACGTCGCGGCTGAGCTCCTCGAGCGGTCGGCGCCGACCACGCCGGTCGAGGACTCGCCCGGCCGCGGCGCTGCGCAACCAGGCGGCGCCCTGCAGGTCGAGCCACGGCGAGTTGAGCACGAGGCCGGCCAGGGCCTCGGGCTGTCGTGCGTCGGCCCACAACGGCGCCGTGAGACCACCGGTGGAGTGGGCGCTGAGGACGACGCTGCCCGCAGCGGCGTGCCCGTCGCGCTCGGTGATCCGCCACCACGCGAGGTCGATCTCGGCGAAGTAGTCGTGCAGGTCGGTCGTGAACGTCGGCGTCTGGTGCGGCCGGATCGAGCGGCCGTACTTGCGCAGGTCGAGGGCGTAGAAGTCGTAGCCGCGCGCGAGCCACCAGTCGGCGTACTCGGTGTGGAAGAAGTAGTCGGCGAACCCGTGGACGTGCAGCACCGCGCGCCCGTGGGGCTG
>CALRVO020000095.1:0-10168 GCA_943371595.1 Sphingomonas paucimobilis | reverse complement strand
CACCACCGTCCACGTGCACGGTGGTGTCGGCATCGACCTCGACGGCGAGGCCCACCGCTACTTCACCTCGGCCAAGCGCTTCGAGTTCCTCCTCGGCGGCGCCACCGAGCAGGCGCTCGCCGTCGGGCGGGTGCTGGCCACCGAACCGGTCTGACACGACACGGGGGTCGAGGAGGTTGCGCCGGCAACCGTCACGAGACCCACTCAACCGGAGCTGCAGGTCATCCCGACCACGCCGGCCCGGTGGGAGCGCCGCTCGAGTGGCCGACCGCGCCCTGACGGCGGCACGGTCGAGCGCACGGTTCGTTCGCACAACAACTGGCCAAAGTCGGCTCCCACGACGCAGCTCACCTGTGGGACTGGCTGGGTCGACGACTTTCACCAGTACTTCTGAACGGACCCGACCGTCGCCACGACCCGCACGCTCCCGGCCGCGAAGTCGGGCGGTTCGGCTCAGCGGTTGTCTGGGTCTTCGTCCTCCTCGGGGTCGGCGATGTTGTCCAGCCAGTACCTGAGGTTGTCGACGATGAAGTGGGGGACGTGGTTGTCGTTCGTTCGATGCGCAACGAGCGCGGCAACGAACAACTCGACGGACGCACGATCCCAAGCCAGTCTCAGCGTCTCCCCCGGACGACAAACGCCCGAAGAAACTCCAGGAAGGATGGCGTCAATGAAGTCGGAGACTGCGCGAGCCTCTGACTCTGTCATTGGCGTGGTCATGACTTCCCACCGCTGCCAGGGATCACGGTCTGCGCCCGTCGCCTTCGCCATGGTGACAGTGTCGCCGCACTCGTGCGGCAATCCGGGCGGAGCCCACAGGGCGACAGGGTCGGGCTGCTCGACCTCCGACGATTCAGGCGAGGGTCGCGTGAACCTGGTGCACGCGATCCTCGCCCGATCCCTGACGGCGGCAGCGACGGGCGGAGGAGCGCCTGATCAATACCTTCGGTGTTGTCGCCTCGAGCCTCGGCTCATGTCATCAGCGGAATCGTCGGCTTGAGGGTCCGCGGATTGGGCGACTGCGCGTCGTGGCGCTCACCAACCGGTGGAGTGAGTGCCGGAAAGCAGCCTCCTGCGCTGGCGATGTCGTGCGAACGCATCGCGGCGAGCCGGCAGCAGCCGCCTTCTGGGGACTCGACCTCGAGCCCACCCTTCGGCACGCGCGGTGCAGGCGGCAAAGTCGGGCGCATCGCCCGTGCCAGAACGTCTCGCGCTGATGGTCGGGCGGAGCCCTCCTGCCGGCATGACCGAGCGCCACGGTGGTTGAGGTGCGAGGAGCTCTAGCGACGAGCCTCGAAACCCCGCAGCGGACCCTGCCAGGGTGACTACCGGGTTGGCAGCGTCGCTCACCTGGTCTCGAGGCTCCTCGCTAGCGCTCGTCGCACCTCGACCACCGTGAGGGTGCGTGCCCGATCCTCGGCAGGTGCGGGCGGTTCCACCCGCCAGGCACACGCCCCGCCAGGGCCGCCTCAACGCTCAGAGGTGCCCGCGCGCCACTCGTCGGCGAGCAGGGCGTAGGTGTAGCCGTCGCGCCAGGTGCCGTCGCGGTGCAGGCCGGATCGCACAGTGTGGGCCTCGCGGCGCATGCCGACGCGCTCCATGAGCCGCCAGGAGGCGGCGTTGGCCGCCATGCACCCCGCCGTCACCCGGTGCAGACCGAGCGACTCGAAGCAGACCCCGAGCAACGCGGCGACCGCCTCGGTGGCCAGGCCCTCGCCGCGGGAGGCCGGGTCGAGGACCCAGCCGATCTCGGCCTGGGAGTCGACGGCGCGCTCGGCAACCTCGGCCTGCGCGTAGCCGTCGTGGACCAGCAGCATCAGGTCGCCGACGACCCGGCCCTCGTGCTCGACGACGATCGTGCGGGCCAGTCGCTCCGGGTCGGCGAAGCGGGCGGTCTCGTCCGCCTCGCTCCCGGGCACCCGGGTGAGCCAGTCGGAGACGCCGGGGGTGCTGCGGATGCGCCACACGTCGTGGGCGTCGTCCGGGGTCGCCGGTCGCAGGAGCAGACGTTCGGTGCGCACCGGCCAGGTGGTCACGCGGTGGAGCCGTCGTAGGGCACCTCGGTGCGCCACGCGTCGAGCGGCTGGTCGAGGGCGGCGCGCAGCGCCTGCGCGACCCGGTCCGGGGTGAAGTCGCCCTCGCGCGCCAGGGTGCCGCGCACGGTCACCGAGACCGCGCGGACGCCGTCGTCGGCGAGGGTCGCGTCGAGGCTGTGCACGAGGTTGCGGACGCCGGCCTTCTGCACGCCGAGCGACGCCGCGCGGTTCCAGGGCTGGTCCGCGGCCATGCTGCCGGTCACGGTGACCCGGCTGCCCTCACGCAGGAAGGGCCGCGCGGCCTGCACGACGGTGAGCAGCGCCCCGACCCCGAGCGCCACGTCGTCGAGCAGCTCGGCGACCGTCAGCTCGAGGGGGTCCTTCTCGCGGAAGGCGCTGGGGTTGAAGTGGAGCACGGCGACGTCGCCGCCCAGGCCGGTCGCGAGCTGCTGCACCGCGGCGGTGGCGGCGTCGACGTCGGTGAGGTCGGCGTACGCCGTGGCGACGGTGGCGCCGCCGTCCCGCAGCTCGGTCGCGAGCGCCTCGACCTGCTCACGATCGACGCCCAGCAGGCCGATCGGGTGTCCCTCGGCGGCGAGCAGCCGGGCGAACGACCCGCTGACGCCGGGGCCGGCTCCGGTGATGATCGCGCTCCCCGTCATGGGCCCACCGTAGCGATCTCCTAGCCTGGGCGACGTGACCGTCGCGCTGCACACCACCGAGGTCGGCACCACCGGTGAGCGCGTGGTGTTCCTCCACGGGCTCTTCGGGCAGGGCCGCAACTTCACCCAGGTCGCCAAGGCCCTCGAGCCCGACCTGCGCTCGCTGCTCGTCGACCTGCCCGACCACGGCCGGTCCGACTGGACCGAGCACGTCGACTACGTCGCGATGGCCGACGCGGTCGCCGCGACGCTGCGGGCCGGGTACGCCGCGGACGGACCGGTCCACGTCGTCGGCCACTCCATGGGCGGCAAGGTCGCGATGGTCCTGGCGCTGCGCCACCCCGACCTGGTCCGCCGGCTCGTGGTGGTCGACATCTCCCCCGTGGTCAGCGACGGCGAGAGCGAGTTCGGGCACCTGCTCGACAGCCTCGCCGGCCTCGACCTGACGCAGGTCGAGCGCCGTGCCGACGCCGACCGGCTGCTGACCGACCCGATCCCCGACGACCGGGTCCGGGGGTTCCTGCTGCAGAACCTCCGCTCGGACACGGCGGTCGACACCGGCTGGCGCTGGCAGGCCAACCTCGCCCTGCTGCGCCGCGACCTGCCCACGATCGCGGCCTTCCCCGACACCGAGCTGGACGACGCGACCTTCGACCACCCGGTGCTGTGGATGGCGGGTGCGCGCTCGCCGTACGTGCGCCCGGAGCATGGCGCGACGATGCGCGACTACTTCCCCCGCACCACCCTGGTCACCATCAAGGACGCCGGTCACTGGGTGCACTCCGAGCAGCCGGACGCCTTCGTCTCCGCGCTGCGGATCTTCCTGGGTGCGGGGACCGGGACCTAGTACTTCTCGAGGCGGGACACGGTCTCCTCGAACTCGCGCACCAGGTCGGCCATCACGTCGGCGACCGGACGCACCTCGTTCATCCGGCCGACGACCTGGCCGACGGGCATGGAGATCACGTCGGGGTCGTTGGCGGCGGAGATGCGGTTGTGGGCGCCGGCGACGAGGAGGTTCTGCAAGGGCATCGGCAACGGCGACGGGGCGCCCTCCTCGGCCCAGGCCTCGGTCCACTTGGTCTTGAGCAGGCGCGCGGGCTTGCCGGTGTAGACACGGGTGCGCACGGTGTCGGACGACGTGGCGCGCGTGAAGGCGGTCTCCCAGGCCTCGCTGTTGCCGGTGCCCATCTGGCGGTACTCCTCGGTGCCGAGCCAGATCGAGCCCATCCACACCCCGGCCGCGCCGAGGGCGAGCGACGCGGCGACCTGGCGACCCGAGCCGATGCCGCCGGCACCGAGCACGGGTACGTCGGGTCCGACGGCGTCGACGACGTCGGGGGTCAGCACCATCGAGGCGACCTCACCGGTGTGGCCGCCGGCCTCGTAGCCCTGGGCGATGATGACGTCGACGCCGTTGGCGACGTGGCTGAGCGCGTGCTTGGCGGCGCCGGCGAGGGCGCCGACCTTGATGCCGTGCTCGTGGCACTTCTCGATGACGTCGACCGGCGGCGAGCCGAGCGCGTTGGCGATGAAGACCGGGCGGTGCTGCAGCGCCACGTCGAGGTGGGAGCGCGCGACGGAGTGCAGCCAGCCGAGCACGCCGTCCCGCCCCTCTCCCTCTGCCAGGGGCGGGACGCCGAGCTTGAGGAGGGTCTCGTCGACGAACTTCTTGTGCTCCTCGGGGATGTACGCCGAGAGGTCGGTCGAGGTGCCCTCGGTGGGGATCTTCATCGGCATCACGATGTCGACGCCGTAGGGCTTGCCGTCGGTGTTGTCGTCGAGCCAGGTCAGGACCCGCTCGAGCTCCTCGGTGTCGTTGAACCGGACACAGCCCAGGACCCCGAGGCCACCGGCGCGCGACACGGCGGCGGCGACGTGCTCGGAGGGGGTGAAGGCGAAGATCGGGTAGTCGATCCCGAACTCGTCACAGATCGGCGTACGCATCAGGCAGGTGCTCCTTGGTTGGACTGGAGGGCGAGCTCCTTGGCCCGCGGGTACTGCGCCTTGCCGGTGGCGTTGCGCGGGATCTCGGCGACCAGCGTGAGCTGGCGGGGCAGCTTGTAGCCCGACAGCGAGGTGCGCAGGAAGTCGCGCAGCTCGTCGAGCGTGACGGTCGCGCCCTCACGCGGCTGTACGACGGCCGCGACGGTCTGGCCGTACTTGTCGTCGGGCAGCCCGACGACCAGGCAGTCGTAGACGGCCGGGTGGCCCTTGATGGCCATCTCGACCTCCTCGGGGTAGACCTTCTCGCCGCCGGTGTTGACGCAGTTGGAGCCGCGACCCAGCAGGGTCACCCGGCCCTCGGTCTCGATGCGGGCGAAGTCGCCGGGCACGGAGTAGCGCTCGCCGTCGACCTCGAGGAAGGTCTGGGCCGACTTCTCGGGGTCCTTGTAGTAGCCGATCGGGACCGAGCCGCCGCGCCCGAGGCGGCCGATCTTGCCGACGTTGGTGGCCAGGTCCATCGGGCGGTTGTCGTCGTCGAGCACGACGCTGCTGGGGCCCAGGCCGACGACGGGGCCGTCGGTGCTGATGTTGTCCTTGTCCTGCATCCCCATGCCCTGGAAGCCGGTCTCGGAGGCACCGACCGAGTCGGTGAAGATCCCGTTGGGGAAGGCTGCCATCCAGCGCTGCTTGACCGCCGCGCTGAAGATCGCGGCGCTGCTGCTGATGACGAACAGGCTCGAGGCGTCGTAGGGGCGGTCGGTGGCGAGCCGCGCCTCGTACTCCTCGATGAGGGGCCGGGCCATCGCGTCGCCGGTCATGAAGAGCATCTGCACCTTGTCGCGCTCGACGATCTCCCACACCTTCTGCGGGTCGAACTTCGGCTCGAGCACCGTCAGGTGGCCGGCGAACAGGTGCATCAGCAGGCTGGCCTGGGCGCCGCCGTGCATCAGCGGGCTCATCGGGAAGGTGACCATCCGGGGCTCGGTGGCCTGCGTGGACTGGTCCATCTCGTCGAGCGGGACGCCGGTGTAGAAGTCGATGCCGCCGCCGAGCACGCGCCAGAAGTCCTCGTGGCGCCACATGACGCCCTTGGGGAAGCCGGTGGTGCCACCGGTGTAGATGATGTGGAGGTCGTCGGCGCTGCGCGGGCCGAAGTCGCGCTCGGCGCTCTGCCCCTCGATCGCGTCGGCGTACGTGACCCCGCCGAAGGACGAGATGTCGGCATCGTTGTCGGGCTCAGCCACGTCGGGGATCACGACGAACGTCTTCAGCCTCGGGTGGTGGGGGGCGCAGGCGGCCACGAGCGGGGCGTAGGTGCGCTCGTGGATCAGGGCCACCACGTCGGCGTTGTCGAAGAGGTAGTTGAGCTCGCCCTCGACGTAGCGGTAGTTGACGTTGATGTTGACCGCGCGGATCTTGACCACGGCGAGCACCGCGACGACGTGCTCGATGCTGTTCTTGGCGTAGACGGCCACGTGGTCGCCCGGCCCCACCCCCTGCGCGGACAGGTAGTGGGCCAGCCGGTTGGCGTCGCGCTCGAGGTCGGCGTACGTCGCGACGCGGTCGCCGACCTTGACCGCGGGGTTGGCCGGGACGGCGTCCACGGCGTGCTCGAAGAGGTCTGCGATGTTCTTGGCCACAAGCGCGAGACTAGAACACGTTCCAGTTTTTCGCTAGCGTCCGCGCCATGGCTGAAGCAACCGGCGCCCCGACCGTCGAGCGGACCACTCCCGACTGCCTCGTCGAGCAGGACGGGCACACGCTCGTCGTGACGATGAACCGCCCCGAGCGCCGCAACGCGCTCTCGAGCGAGATGCTGCGGATCATGGAGGACGCCTGGGACCGGGTCAACGACGACCCCGAGATCCGGGTCTGCGTCCTCACCGGCGCGGGCGGCTACTTCTGCGCGGGGATGGACCTCAAGACCGCTGACGCCAAGCCGCCGTCGGAGAGCTTCGAGTCCGGCGAGTTCGACCCGAGCGTCATCAAGGGCCTGCTCAAGGGCTTCCGGCTCACCAAGCCGCTGATCGCCGCGGTCGAGGGGCCCGCGATCGCCGGCGGCACCGAGATCCTGCAGGGCACCGACATCCGCGTCGCCGGCGAGTCGGCCAAGTTCGGCGTCGCGGAGGCGCGCTGGTCGCTCTACCCGATGGGTGGCTCCGCGGTGCGGCTCCCCCGCCAGATCCCCTACACGGTGGCTGCCGAGCTGCTGCTGACCGGCCGCACCCTCCTGGCCCCCGAGGCCAAGGAGCTCGGCCTCATCGGCCACGTCGTCCCCGACGGGCAGGCGCTGGCCAAGGCCCGCGAGATCGCCGACGCCATCTGCGGCAACGGTCCGCTGGCCGTGCAGGCGATCCTCAGGACCATGCGCGACTCCGAGGGCAAGCACGAGGAGGACTGCTGGGCCGACGACGCGCGGGTGGGGGCGGCAGTCTTCGCCTCCGACGACGCCAAGGAGGGCCCGCGCGCCTTCCTGGAGAAGCGCAAGCCGGACTTCCGGGGGCGCTGACCCCCGTCGGGTCGCCGGGCCTGCACCGTTTCGGCGTCCGCGCACGGGAGACTGTCGGACCATGGGCTCTCGCAACCTCGTGATCGGTCTCGTCGCGTCCCTCGTCGTCCTGGCGGTCGCCGCCGGGCTGCTCGTCCTGGTCGAGTCGGTCGGCGACGACGACCTGCGGCTGCCCGACCGGGTCGGGGACCTCCGGGCGACCGACACCGCCGCGGCCTACCCGGGTCGGGACGCGCCCCCCGAGGTCCTCGAGCAGCAGCGGTCCGCGGCCGAGGTCAACAGCGAGGGCTACGAGGACGCGTTCGACGGTGCCGACGCCGACTCCCGCACCTACGTCGATCCCCAGGGCGACTCGCCGGTCTTCTGGACGGTGGTGGCGGTCGCCGACGACGCCGGCCCGCTGGTGCCGCAGGGCGGTTTCGTCGACGCCGAGCGGCTGGGCCTGGCGCTGCCCCCGGTCGAGCGGGTGACCCGCGGTGACGTCGAGTGCGTGCTGGTGCGCAACGTCCCGCCGCGTGCCGGCGCACCGGTCGAGCCCGACGAGGCGGCGCCGGACGCCCACTACTGCCAACGGCGCTCGGGCAGCCTGACCGTGCAGGTCCGTGCCGGGATCAGCGACACCGACGCGGTCGTCGACTTGGTCAACGACCTCTGGGACGAGCTCGACTGACGTGGAGCTGCTCGTCGGCGCGGCCTGCCTGCTCGTCCCGCTCGTCTTCATCGCCCTGATCGTGGTCGCGATCGTGGCTGCCCAACGCGCGCGACAGCGCCGGGTCGAGACCCTGGCGTCGTACGCCGCCCAGCGCGAGTGGCGCTACACCCCCGACGGCACGGGGCTCGAGGACCGGTTCCCCGGCGACCCGTTCGGCCGCGGCCGGGCGCGCAGCGCCACCAACGTGGTCGAGGGCTCCTACGAGGGACGCCCGTTCCTCGCCTTCGACTACTCCTTCCGGACAGGGTCGGGCGACGACTCCACCACGCACCGCTTCTCCGTGGTCACCATGCACCTCGGCGGCCTGCGCCACCCGGTGCCGATGCTGCAGGTCGCCCCGACGCGGGGCCTCGCGAAGTTCTTCACCGAGCTCTTCGGCCACGACCTCGCGATCGGCGACCCGGTCTTCGACGACCTCTTCCAGGTGCGCACCGACCGCCCCGAGCTCGCCCACGACGTCCTGCACGCCGATCTGAGAGCGATGCTCGCGGCCTACCAGGACCGCGCCTGGCGCCTGCAGGGCGACTCGCTGCTGATGTTCCGCCGCGGCCAGCACTCCCCCGGTGAGGTCGACACGGTGCTCGCCTCGATGAAGGCGATCCTCGACCGGGTGCCACCCGGCGTCTGGCAGCGGCTGGGCGGCGGCGAGGCGCCGCGCTGACCCTCAGTCGAGGATCTCGGCCGCACCCTTGCGCTGCAGCGCCTCGAGGCCGTCGCGCATCGCCTGCAGCCTCTCGGGCGGGTGGCCGACCCAGTCGGCGAGCTCGCCGACGACGCGCAGCGGGTCGCGGGTGCGGAAGGACTGCGTCGGGTTGCCCGGGAACTTCTTGTCGGTGACGTTGGGGTCGTCCTCGAACGCACCCGTCGGCTCGACGACGTAGATGCGGCCGGGCCCGTCCCCCGCCGCGAGCTCGGCACCCCAAGTCGCTGCGTCGAGCGTGGCGGTGAAGTAGACGTGGTTCATCACCCGGCCGTCCTCGAAGTTCGACTCCCGACCGGGGGTCAGCAGGTCACCGGGGCTGAGGTCGGCCTTGGTCCCGTGGAGGTAGACCCCCTCGTCGTACACCTCGAACGGCACGGGTCGGCGTGTCTCGGTCACGGGACGACCGTAGTTGTCTTCTCGCGCTGCCGACACCCGCGCGGCGCGGGTGGCAGGGTGGCGGGATGAGCGACGAGCTGCCCCGACCCGTGCGGGTCTTCACCCCGGACGACCTCGAGTCGGCCGACCCGACCGCCGGCATGCACCGTGCCCGGGCCTTCGAGCTGCCCCTGCTCTGGGCCGGCCAGGTCGTCACCGACCCCGGTGCCGTCTCGGGCTGGCACCACCACGAGCGCAACGAGTCGAGCCTCTACGTCGTGCGCGGCGTCCTGCGCCTGGAGTTCGAGGGTCACGAGGGCTACCTCGACGCCGGTCCCGGTGACTTCGTGCACGTGCCGGCCTGGACCGTCCACCGCGAGTCCAACCCCACGGGCGAGCCGTCCCTGGCCGTGATCGCCCGGGTCGGCGGCGGAGTCCCGACGGTCAACGTCGACGGTCCCGCGGACCGCTGACGAACCTCGGCCAATGCGGACGTGTCCTGTCCGGCACAGCGCCTAGCGTGGGCTCCACAGCGACTACGACCGTGAGGATGCAGCGATGACGAGCTATCACGACACGTTGGAGTTCGAGGGCGCGTCCTTCGTCAAGGCGAGCCTCAAGGGCGCCACCCTGCGCTTCTCCGACGTCAGTGGGGTGACCATGCGCAGCGTCGACGTCGACGGCCTCGACATCGACAGCCACGACCTGATGTTCGGCAGCCTCGTGGTCAACGGGGTCGACGTGGTGCCGCTCGTCGAAGCCGAGCTCGACCGGCAGTTCCCCGGTCGCGCGCTGCAGAAGTCGCAGACGCCCGAGGGCCTGCGCGAGGGGTGGGTCGCGGTGCAGGCGGCCTGGCAGGAGACGGTGGCCGGCACGCCGCCCGAGCTGGTCGACGCCCACGTCGAGGACGAGTGGTCCCTGGCCGAGACCCTGCGGCACCTCGTGCTCGCCACCGACGCCTGGCTCCGCGGCGGCATCCAGCGTGTGGAGCAGCCGTTCCACGAGATCGGCCAGATCTTCACCGGGGCCGGGGCGATGGGGTTCGACATGTCGATCTTCCGAGCCGACCCACCGTCGTACGACGAGGTGCTGGCGGTGCGCGCCGAGCGGCAGCAGCTGGTCACCGACTTCCTCGCCACCGTCACGCCGGAGCTGCTGGCCGAGCAGCGCGCCGACCCGTGGGGCAACGACGACTGGCACCCCTCCGTCGGCGACTGCGTGCGC
>CALRVO020000094.1:0-10195 GCA_943371595.1 Sphingomonas paucimobilis | reverse complement strand
GTCGCGATCCCGTTCCGGCAGGTCGCCGAGCGCGGCTTCGAGGCCCACGACGACGGCACCCCGCTGGTGGTCGTCGACATCGAGACCGAGCTCGAGTTCTCGGTCGCCGAGATCGTCGAGGCGATCGACGACGTGCCGGTCGAGTTCTCCGACCGCGGCGGGTTCGAGACCGACGACGAGGAGTACGGCCGGCGCGTCGGCTCGATCATCGCCGACGAGATCGGCCAGGGCGAGGGCGCCAACCTGGTGGTCGGGCGCCACTACCGCGCGACCGTGGCCGACTGGGGCGCCGACAAGGCGCTCGCCGTCTTCCGGCGCCTGCTCGAGCGCGAGCGCGGGGCCTACTGGACCTACGTCTTCTTCACCGGCGACCGGTTCCTCATCGGCGCCAGCCCCGAGCGGCACGTCAGCGTGCACAACGGCGACGTCCGGATGAACCCCATCTCCGGCACGTTCCGCATCCCGGGGGAGGGCAACGCGCGCACCCAGCTGCTCGACTTCCTGCACGACGAGAAGGAGATCTACGAGCTCTTCATGGTCGTCGACGAGGAGCTCAAGATGATGTGCGACATCTGCCACGAGGGCGGGCAGGTGCTCGGGCCGTTCCTCAAGCCGATGAGCCGCCTGGTGCACACCGAGTACCTCCTGGCCGGGCGCACCGACCGCGACCCGCGCGAGGTCCTGCGCGACACGATGTACGCCGCCACGGTGACCGGGAGCCCGGTCGAGAACGCCTGCCGGCTGATCAAGAAGTACGAGGCCGAGGGGCGCGGCTACTACGGCGCGGCCCTCGCGATCCTCGGCCGCGACGCCGACGGCGGGCCCGTCGTCGACAGCCCGATCGTCATCCGCACCGCCGACGTCAAGCCCGACGGCCGACTGACGGTGACCGCCGGGGCGACGCTGGTGCGCGACTCCGACGCGGCGTACGAGGTGGCCGAGACGCACGCCAAGGCCGGCGGCATCCTGTCGGCCTTCGGGCTCGTCCCGCCGGCGCCGGTGCCCGACGTCGACCTCGCCGAGCTGGTCAACGACGAGGACGTGCTGCTCGCGCTCAACGCCCGCAACGCCCGGCTCAGCGCCTTCTGGTTGCGCGACCAGATGGGCTCGCCCCCCGACCCCCGCCTGGCCGGACGCCACGTCGTCATCCTCGACGGCGAGGACGACTTCGTGAACATGCTGCGCCACGTGCTCGGGGTGCTGGGCCTGACCTCGTCGGTGGTGCGCCACGACGACTACGAGCCCGGCTGCCTCGACGCTGCCGACCTCGTCATCGTCGGCCCCGGCCCGGGCGACCCCCGCGACGACACCGACCCCAAGATGGCCACGCTGCGCCACGCCGTCGCCTCGCTGCTCGCCGGTCGGCGTCCGTTCCTCGCCGTCTGCCTGGGCCACCAGGCGCTGTGCCACGAGCTCGGGATCCCGCTGGCCTACAAGGACATCGTCTTCCAGGGCACCCAGTCACCGGTGTCCTACGACGGGCGCACCGAGCGGGTGGGGTTCTACAACACCTTCGTCGGCCGGGTCGGCCCCGGCGACGCGCTCCCCGACGGGGTCTCGGTCGACGTCGACGCACCGAGCGGCGACATCCACCACCTGCGCGGTCCGCACTACCGGGGCATCCAGTTCCACGCCGAGTCGATCCTGACCGAGCGGGGCTACGAGCTGCTGCACGAGCTCGTCGGCGACCTCCTGCTGAGCGATGACTGACGGCCGCCCCGACCAGGCCGGCCAGGCGTCCGACCAGCTGCCCGAGCGGACCCTGCTGCCGCGCGCGTGGCGCCGGACCCTGCTCGCGGTCGGCGTCGTCGTGCTCGTGGCGGGCGTGAGCAACGGCGTGCTGAGCGAGCAGGCCCCGGTGGGCCGGGTCCTCGGGGTGCTGCTCAGCGTCTACGTGGCCACGCTCTTCCTCGTCCAGGCGCTCGACCCCCGCCGCCGCGTCGTCGTCGACCACGTCGGCTTCGGCGTCGCGCACCCGCCGCGCTCCGCCTACCGGGTGGCGTGGGAGCACGTCGAGCGGCTCGAGGTCGGGCGGGGCATCGGCACCGACCACGTCGAGTTGCACGTCGTCGACCCCGCTCGGGTGCTCGCCGGTGCCCGCGGGTCGGCGCTGGCCACGCTCGAGCGGGTGCTGCGGCTGCGCGGCTACCTCACCGTCACCTCGTCGGCCCCGGCGCCGCAGGTGCGCGACCTCATGGAGCGCTACCGGTCGGCGGCGCGTCCGGGCTCCTGACGGGGGAGGGCTGCCCGGCCCGCGCGGCGATAGCGTGAGGCCGTGCCGGCGGTCCCCGACGTCGTCGTGGTCGACCACCACGACTCCTACACCTGGAACCTGGTGCACCTCGTCGCGTCGGTGACCGGGGCGCTGCCGACGGTCGTGCAGCACGACGAGGTGGCGGCGCACGACGTCCTGCGCCACGAGCTGGTGGTGCTCTCGCCCGGGCCCGGCTCGCCCGACGACCCGCGCGACTTCGCGGTCGGACGCGACGTGCTGCTCGCCGCGACCCGGCCCGTGCTCGGGGTCTGCCTGGGCATGCAGGGCCTCGTGACGGCGTACGGCGGGGTGGTGGGGCGGGTGACGCCGGCGCACGGCACCGTGGCGCGGGTGACCCACGACGGCCGGGGTGTCTTCGCGGGGGTGCCCGACGGCTTCGACGCGGTGCGCTACCACTCGCTGGCCGCGCTGACCGTGCCCGACGTGCTCGAGGTGACCGCCCGCGCCGAGGACGGCGTCGTGATGGGGGTGCGGCACCGGACCCTGCCGCTCGAGGGCGTGCAGTTCCACCCCGAGTCGATCCTGTCGCGGCACGGTGCGGCGCTGGTGGCCAACTTCCTGGCGGGGGCGCGGTGAGCGGGCGGTGACCGGGGTCGAGGACTTCTTCGCGTCGGTCGCGGCGCGCCACCCGCGCTGCTTCTGGCTCGACGGCGGCGGCGCGCGCGACTGGTCGGGGCGTCGCTCGGTCGTCGGCTGGCTCGACCCGTCCGACGTGTCGTTGAGCTACTCGGCCACCACCCGCGAGGTGACGCGCTGGGTCGACGGCCGGGGCACGGTGGTGGGCGACGACGTCTTCACGGTGCTCGAGTCGGAGATGGCGGCCTCGGGCGGGCGAGGCCAGTGGTTCGGCTACCTGGGTTACGCCGCCCGGCCCGACCTGCCCGCCGCCACCGACGGCTGGCTACCCGACGCGGTGTGGATGCGGCCGTCGCACGTGCGACAGGTCGACCACGAAGTGGTCAGGGAATCCCGACCGTTGTCAGGGGATGCATACCCTGACAACGGTCGGAATCCCCGGCCAGCCGGTGAATTCGACACCCCCCCGGGCACCTACGCCACCGCCTTCACCCGCGTCCAGGAGCACCTCCACGCCGGCAACACCTACGAGGTCAACCTGACCTACCGCGTCGAGACCGCCCCCGAGGAGCCGAGCAGCCCGGCGGCGACGTACCTCCACCTGCGCGAGCTCAACCCGGCGCCGTACGCCGGGTTCCTGCAGCACGACGTCGAGGGGGCGCGGGCGTGGCTGCTGAGCTCGAGCCCCGAGCGCTACGCCCTGGTCACGGCCGACCGCGTGCTCGAGACCAGGCCGATCAAGGGCACGACGCCGCGCGGGGCGACCCCCGAGCAGGACGACGAGCTGCGGCGTCACCTGGCCTTCGACCCCAAGTACCGCGCGGAGAACCTGATGATCGTCGACCTGCTGCGCAACGACCTCGCGCAGGTCTGCGAGGTGGGCAGCGTCGAGGTGCCCGAGCTGATGGCGGTGCAGTCCTACGCCACCGTGCACCAGCTCGTCTCGACCGTGCGCGGGCGGCTGCGCGACGACGTGACGACGGTGGGCGCCCTGCGCGCGCTCTTCCCGGCCGGCTCGATGACCGGAGCCCCCAAGCTGCGCACGATGGAGGTGATCGCCGAGGTCGAGAGCACTGCTCGCGGTCCGTACGCCGGTGCCTTCGGCTGGGTGTCCGCCGACGGTTGTGCCGACCTCGGTGTGGTCATCCGCAGCCTGATGACCGACGGCGGCGGGTCCTACCGCCTCGGCACCGGCGGCGGCGTCACCGTGCTCTCCGACCTCGCCGAGGAGTGGGCCGAGACGCAGGTCAAGGCCGAGCGCGTCCTGCGTGCCCTGCTGCCGGGGCAGGCGGTCAGCGGGTGAGGCCGGAGGTCTCGGCGTTGGCGGCGAGGTCGGCCATCAGGCGTCGGGAGGCGCGGAGCAGCTGGTCGCGGTCGTAGGGCCGGGGGTCGAGCAGGTTGAGGATCTGCACGAGCAGGCCGTTGCGCACGAAGCCGGTGATCGCCAGCGTGTCGGTGCCGGAGTCGACGATCAGCCGGGTGTCGTCGGCGCCGGGCACGCGCGGGGCGGTGACCTGGGTGCGACCGGGCACCTCCTGGGCGCCGAACGTGTCGAGCAGCTCGCCGAGCGACCCGGGGTAGGTCTGGTAGTTGACGTCGACCACCGGGTCGCCGTCGGTCTGCGGGGCGAAGGTGCAGGTGGGCGCGTCGGGCGTGCCCAGCCGCGTGGAGTACGTCGCCGCGAAGAGCGTCGAGACGGTCTCGACGTCGAGGCCGCTGCAGGGGTTCCAGCCGGCCTCCTGGGGCGCGGCCGCCGCGCTGTCGGCGTCGGTGGCCGGGCCGGTCGGGTCGGCGGGTGCGTCGTCGGCGGAGCAGGCGGACACCGCGGTCGTCACCAGCAGCACCGCGGCCAGCAGCGCCCTGCGCACCGGCGCACTACGCATCCGGGCTCCCCGGTCTGCCCGGGATCTCGAGCACCAGCCGGGCGCCGCCGCCGGGCGCGCTCCCGGCTCCGACGCGTCCGGAGTGACGCTCGACGACCTGACGCACGATCGACAGCCCCAGGCCGGAGCCGGGCATGCTGCGCGACTCCTCGGCGCGCCAGAACCGGTTGAAGACCTTCTCGCGGTCGGCCTCGGCGATGCCGGGGCCCTCGTCGTCGACGACGAGCCGTCCGACGCCGTCCTCGGCGGTCAGCCGGATGGTCACGGTGCTGCCGGGCGGCCCCCACTTGGCGGCGTTGTCGAGCAGGTTGGTGACGGCGCGCTCGAGGGCCGGGGCCTCGCCGAAGACCTCCCAGCTCTGGGCGTCGACGTCGAAGGTCTTGTCGGGTGCGCGCCGCCGGACCCGGGCGACCGAGACGTCGACGATCTCGCTGAGGTCGACCTCGCCGACCACCGGCGCGAGCGGCTCGTCGCGCGCGAGCTCGGTGAGGTCGCCGATGAGGGTCGTCAGCTCGTCGGTCTGGGCGCGGATGTCGTCGAGCAGCTCGGCGCGTGCGGTCGGGTCGATGGCGACCTGGTCGTGGTCGGACTGCACCAGCAGGTCGACGTTGGTGCGCAGCGAGGTCAACGGCGTACGCAGCTCGTGACCGGCGTCGGTGACCAGCTGGCGCTGCCGGTCGCGCGAGGCCGACAGGGCGCCGAGCATCTCGTTGAAGGCGGTCGCGAGCCGAGCGACCTCGTCGGCGCCCTCGACGGGCAGCGGGTCGAGGCGCTCGGTGCGGGCGATGTCCTCGACCGAGGTGGTGAGGCGGCGTACGGGGCGCAGGCCGTTGCGCGCGACGCCCCACCCGGCCATGGCGGCACCGAGCACGCCGGCGAGGCCGAACATCAGGCTGACCCACCCGAGCTTGGCCAGGAACTCCTCCTGGTCCTCCAGCGACTGTGCGATGACGACCGCCTTGCCGGGGATCTCGGTCGGCACCGCGACCATCCGGTTGCGCACGCCGTTGATGGTGACGGTGCGGACGCTCTCGGAGGCGGTGCCCTTGACGACGGCGTACTCGGGTCGGCCGACGGGCAGCTCGCCCGGGGTGAGCGAGGGGTCGAGGATCACGAGCCTGATGTCGGAGGCGCCCGCGGCGGCCTCGGACATGTCGTAGACGTCGCCGCGCTGACCGGCGACGAGGTAGGTGGCCGCGGTGTGGGCCCGCTCGAGCAGGGACTCGTCGAGCTGGGTCTGCAACTGGTCGCGCGCGACGGCGTAGGTGCCGGCCGACATGACCGCGACGGTGAGCCCGACGGCGATCGTGGTGAGCAGCGTGACCCGGCTGGCCAGGGACCGGCGGTAGTGCCAGCGCCGTTCGACGGTGGGCAGGCTCATGGTCGGGATGCTCATGACTCCTTGAGCACGTAGCCCACACCGCGCACGGTGTGCAGCAGGCGCGGCTCGGCCTCGGCCTCGGTCTTGCGGCGCAGGTAGCCGACGTAGACCTCGAGGGAGTTGGCGGTGGTGGGGAAGTCGTAGCCCCAGACCTCCTCGAGGATGAACGACCGGTCGAGCACCCGCCGCGGGCGCCGCAGGAACAGCTCGAGCAGCGTGAACTCGGTGCGGGTCAGGTCGATCGACCGGCCACCGCGGCGGACCTCGCGGGTGGTAACGTTCATGGTCAGGTCGGAGAAGGACAGCACCTCCTCGCCCTCGTCGCCGGCGGGGACCGCACGGCGCATCAGCGCCCGCAGCCGCGCCAGCAGCTCGGGCAGCGCGAACGGCTTGGTGAGGTAGTCGTCGGCGCCGGCGTCGAGGCCGTCGACCCGGTCACCGACGGCGTCGCGCGCGGTCAGCACGATGATGGGTACGTCGTTGCCCGCGGTGCGCAACGCCCGCGTGGTCTCGAGGCCGTCGAGGCGGGGCATCATCACGTCCATCACCACGACGTCGGGCGCCACGCTGCCGATGCCCGCGAGCGCCTCGGCGCCGTCGCCGGCCAGGTGGACGTCGTAGCCGTTGAACTCCAGCGAGCGGCGCAGCGACTCGCGCACGGCCTTGTCGTCGTCGACGACGAGCACGCGGGGCTTGGCAGGGGCAGACACGGCACAACCCTGCCACGGGGCCCTGAGGCGTGTCTGAGAAGTCAGGTCCGAGAGATCAGGCGTAGCGCCGGGCGACCGTGGCCGCGCGCGGGCCGTAGCCGCCGCCGAAGAGGCAGGCGTGCACGAGCAGCGGGAAGAGCTGGAAGAGCCCGACGCGGTCCTCCCAGCCCTCGCTGAGCGGGCTCACCTCGACGTAGGCGTCGAGCACGCGCTGCAGGTGGGGCAGGCCGAAGAGCGCGAGCATCGCGAGGTCGACCTCACGGTGGCCGCCGTGGGCGGCGGGGTCGATGAGCGCCGCGCGGCCCTCGGCACCCCACAGGACGTTGCCGTTCCAGAGGTCGCCGTGCAGGCGGGCGGGGGGCTCCTCGGGAACCAGCTCGCCGACCCGGGCGGCGACGGCCTCGACCACCGCGGCGTCGTCGGGCTCGATCGCGCCGCGGTCGAGGGCCAGCCGGAGGAACGGTCGGAGCCGCCGCTCGGCGTGGAACTCCGCCCAGGTGTCGGTGGGGCGCTGCGGCAGCGGGAGGCGGCCGATGAAGCCGTCGCGCCCACCGCCGTACGACGGGGCGCCGGCGGCGTGGGTGGCCGCCAGGCTGCGGCCCAGCGCGGCCGCCTCGTCACCGGTGGGGCGACCGGGCTCGACCCAGGCCAGCACCAGGCAGTCGGACTCGACCGCGAGCACCTCGGGCACGTGGACGCCACCGTCGGGCGTGGCCTCGGCCAGCCAGCGCAGGCCCCACGCCTCCTGCTCGAAGAAGCCGGGCGGCGTCCGGGTCATCGTCTTCATCAGCGCCGTGGTGCCGTTGCTCAGGCGCAGCTTGGTGGCGATCGAGACGTCGCCGCCGGCGACCGGAGCGGTCGCCACGACCGCCGCACCGAGCAGCTGCTCGGCACGACGCGCGATCGCGGGCTGCCGGGTCATCGCACCAGTGCGGCGATCTCGGTGACCAGCACGTCGCAGCAGCGTTCGACCATCGCCAGCACCTCCGTGAATCCCTGGTCGCCACCGTAGTACGGGTCGGGCACGTCGCCGGGGCCCTCGGGGTCGAGGTCGCGCAGCAGGCGCACCCGGCGGGCGTGACCGTCCGGTCCGGCGAGCGCGGCGACGTCGGTGAGGTTGGCGGCGTCCATCGCCAGCACGAGGTCGTCCTCGTCGAGCCAGGACGCGGCGAGCTGCTGGGCGCGGTGGTCGCTGCCGTCGTAGCCGCCGGCCCGCAGGGTCGCGGCGGCACGCGGGTCCATGGGCTCGCCGACGTGCCAGCCGCCGGTGCCGCTGCTGCGGACGGTGACGCGACCGGCCAGCCCGGCCTCGGCGACCTTGGCGCGCAGCACGACGTCGGCCATGGGGGACCGGCAGATGTTGCCCAGGCAGACCAGGGCGACCCGGTAGTGGCCGGAGCGGCGGGGGGCGGGGAGCATCAGTTCCTGTCCGGCTCGCCGACGAAGCCGTCGACGACCCAGGTGACGATCGTGATGATGATCGAGCCACCGACCGCGGTCCAGAAGCCGTCGACCCGGAAGTCGATGTCGAGCGCGTCGGCCAGCGCCCCGGTCAGCATCAGCATCGCCGCGTTGATCACCAGCAGGAACAGCCCGAGGGTCACGATGATCAACGGGATCGACAGGATCGTCAGCACCGGCTTCACGATCGCCGACACCAGTCCCAGGATCGCGGAGACCAGGATCAGCGGCACCAGGTCGTGCCGGATCTCGGGCCACCCCTGCGTCGGGCCACCGGGGAACGAGATCCCCTCGAGGAGCCACGCCGCCGTGCCCAGGCCGAGCGCAGTCGTGAGGAGCCGCAGGATGATCCGCATGCCGTCAGTCTGGCAGGCGGCGTACGACGGGTCCTCGGGGCTTGCGGTGGCCCCATCCGTCCTGAGGCGTGTGTGGTCTCACAGACCCAGGGCGCAGATGATTTCCGTCTCGGCGTCGGCGAGGTGGGCCTGCAGGAAGGCCATCGCGGCCTCGACGTCGTCGTCCTCGAGCAGCTGGACCAGGGCCACGTGGGTGTCGGCCTCGTCGTGGGCGTTGCGGGCGATCCGCTCGACCTGGGCCAGGGCGAGCTTGAGCTCGGTGACGAGGTTGTCGGCCATGGCGACCAGGCGCGGGCTGCCGGCGAGGCCGACGAGCGAGACGTGGAAGGCGAGGTGGAGGGTGTTGAGCTCCTGGTAGGTGCCGTCGGCGCGCACCGCGTCGGTGTAGGCGCGCAGGGCGGTGCGGACGTGGTCGCGCTGGGCCTCGGTCGCCTCGCGCCACCGGCGTACGCCGGCGCCCTCGAGGACCCAGCGGGCGGCGCAGACGTCGCGCACCGACTCGGCCTCGGGGGTCGAGACGTGGACGCCGCGGTGGGGTTCGCGGGTCGCCAGGCCCTCGGCGACCAGGATGCCGAGCGCCTCGCGGATGGTCGGGCGGGAGACGCCGAGCGACTCGGCGAGCGCGACCTCGCGCAGCGCCGTACCGCTCTCGATCTCGCCCTCGAAGATCGCCCGGCGCAGCTCCTCGGCGGCGCGGTCGACGGTCGAGGTGTGCTCGACGTGCAGCGACGCGAAGGCCCCGCCGGACTCGGCGAGGGGGATCCCGGACGTCGTCATGGGTCCATCATGCCGACCCCGGGGCCGGTCCACGAGCCCCGGCTTGATCTGGACGGGGCCGTACGTCACCATAAAGATGTCAGATTGTCTGACAATCAATCACCTTCTGGGAGGTCACGTTGTCCGAGCTGGGCTGGGGTCGCCACTACGTCGCCGTCGAGCCGACGCACTTCCGCGTCGACTACGTGATCAACCCGTTCATGGACCCCGCGGTCCAGCCCGACCGGCCGACCGCCTGGCGCCAGTGGCACGACATGGTCGAGACCCTGCGTGGTCTGGGGGCGACCGTCGACGTGCTCCCGCAGCGCTCCGACGCCCCCGACATGGTCTACGCGATGAACCTCGGCCTCGCCGTGCGCCGGCCCGACGCCGACGCGTCCCACGTCGTGATGTCCCACATGCGCTACCCCGAGCGGCGCATGGAGACCCGCTCGGCGCAGCCCTGGTTCGCCGAGCGCGGCTACACGACCTCCCACGTCGGGCGCGACGGCGTCGGCGCCCACCTCGAGGCCGGCGACGCCTTCGCCTGGGGCGACGAGCTGGTCGTCGGCTACGGCCCGCGCACCGAGGAGCTCGCGCTCAAGCACCTCGCCACCGACCTCGGCGTCCGCGTGCGCGGCGTCCGGATCACCCACCCCGGCATGTACCACCTCGACCTGGCCTTCTGCCCGCTCGACGACCGTCGCGCGATGGTCTGCCCCAGCGCGCTCGACGCGGCCTCGGCCGAGGCGCTGCTCGCGCTGGTGCCCGAGCCGCTGGTCCTCACCGAGGACGAG
>CALRVO020000093.1:0-10197 GCA_943371595.1 Sphingomonas paucimobilis | reverse complement strand
ACGGCACCGCCGTCGACGCCGGCGGCCTGCTGCCCGACGTCGTCACCAGCAACTCCTGGACCCAGACCGTCGACGAGGTCGACCCGCTCGAGCTGCTCGAGGTGCAGCTGTGCAACTCGGTCGCGCCGTTCCTGCTGGTCTCGCGGCTGCGTCCGGCGATGGCCGCAGCCGCGGCCGCGGCCCCGTCGGGTCGGGCGCACGTGGTCAACGTGTCGGCGATGGAGGGCCAGTTCTCCCGGCGCTACAAGGGCCCCGGGCACCCCCACACCAACATGGCCAAGGCCGCGCTCAACATGATGACCCGCACGTCGGCGGGCGAGATGTTCGAGACCGACCGCATCCTGATGAACGCCGTCGACACCGGCTGGATCACCGACGAGCGCCCCCACCACGAGAAGCTGCGGATCGCCGCCGAGGGGTGGCACGCCCCGCTCGACCTGGTCGACGGCGCCGCCCGCGTCTACGACCCGGTCGTGCGCGGCGAGGCCGGCGAGGACCTGCACGGCCACTTCCTCAAGGACTTCGAGCCCAGTCCCTGGTAGCCGTCAGGGCTCAGAGCCCCAGCAGCCCTCGCACGTAGGCCGCCTGCCCGACGTGCTGGGTGTCGTCGTTGACGACGCTGACCAGGCGCACGCCGAGGGTGACCGGCGGGTCCCAGCGCTCGTCGACCACCCGGTCGAGGTCGGCCTCCGACACCGTCGCGAGGTAGGCGACGGTGCGCTCGTGCACGGCCGCGGCGTACTCCGCGAGCAGCTCGGCCGGGGCCCGGAACGCCGCGACGTCCTCGCTCGTGTGGCCGTAGCCGTGCTCCGCGGGGTCGTAGGGCAGGTCGAAACGGTCGACGAAGTCGCCGTAGACCTGGTCGTGCCCGCCCACCCCGGCGACGTGGTCGTCCTGCACCCGCACGAGGTGCCAGACCAGCCAGCCGATCGGGTTGGCGTCGGGGCCCGGGCGGTGCCGGAGCTGGTCGTCGGTGAGCCCGTCGAGCACGGCCCGGGTGCCCTCGTGGACGCGCTCGAAGGCATCGGTCAGCAGGTCGGTCGGAGTCATGTCCCGACCGTACGCCGCCCCAGCGTCGGGCACCCGTGCCACTAGTCTCGCCGGGGTGAGGACCCTCGTCGCGCTGGCCGTGCCCGTCGCGCTCGTCGCGCTCGGTGCGTGCGGGACCGACGGATCGGACGGGTCGGACGGGTCCGGCGCGTCCGACCGGGCCCCGGTGGCCGACGTGCCGTCGTCCTCGACGTCGTCCCCCTCGTCGTCCCCCTCGTCGTCCCCGACGGAGCCCGTCGACCTCGGCGACGCCGACCTGGTCGAGCTGACCGGCGAGCAGATCTGCGCCGCCCTCCCGGTCGCGACCGCCTCGCTCGCGGTCGGCACCGAGGTCGCCCAGGCCGAGCCCGCCGACTCCGAGACGCCGCAGTGCACCTACACCTACGGCGCCGAGTCGGCGACGCTGTCGACCTTCACCGTGGCGGCCCAGCGCCCCGACGACGTCGGCGGCCGCGGCCTGGCCGAGGCGTTCGACTACGTGGTGGGGCTCAACCGCGGGCTGGCCTCCGACACGGGCCTCGAGGAGGCCGACGTCGACGCCGGCGACCGGGCGGTGCGGCTCACCGGTGACACGCTCACCCTGACCGTCGTGGCCACCGGCGGCCACCTGCTCACGATCATCACCACCCCCGACCTCGACACCACGGCCGTCGAGGCCCTGGCCGGCGCTGCGGCCGACGCCCTCTCCTGATCAGGGGCGGCCCGTAGAGTCGAGCGGGTGAAGGCTGTCGCCGCCCTGGCCCTGCTGCTCGCCCTGACCGCGTGCTCGGGGTCCGACGACACTCGGGCCGACGACGGCGACGAACCGGCGGCGGCTCCCCCGTCGTCGGCTCCTGCTCCCTTCGTCCCGGACCCGTCGGCGCCCGACGACACCGGGCTCGACCTCGCCACCACCGACGTCTGCGACCTGGTGCGCGAGGGCATCGACCAGTTCAACCTCGGCGACCTCGAGGCGACCATCGAGGCGTTCGAGGACGCGATCGCGCCCGCCGAGCAGCTCGCCGACGACCAGCCCTCCGACCGGACCCGGACCCTGCTCGACGCCGTGCGTTACTACGCCGCGCTGCCCGCCGACGACTACCTCGAGGCCAGCCAGTCGTCGCCGGAGTTCCTGCGGTTCAAGGACTTCACCCTCACCGAGTGCGCCTACACCGGTCCGCCCGGAGGCGCGACCGCCGACCCGGCCATCCCCGCCTGACTCAGGCCTCGCCGCGCAGCCGCTCCAGGCGCTGGGCCAGCAGCGGCCGCCGGTGGGCGTTGGAGTGCAGGGCGACGTACTGCTCGCCGAAGACCTGCAGCAGCGCGTCGTCGATGCGGCGTACGGCGCCGGGCGGGTGCCGGTAGTCCATCCGGGCGGCGATCGTGGACTCGTCGGCCGAACGCAGGACCTCGCCGAGCTCCTCCAGCGAGGTGACCCCGAGCTCGAGCAGCAGCCCGGCGACCCAGCCGTAGTGCTCGGCGCGCGACCACTCGGCGTCGGAGTACTGCCCGGCCAGGAAGGCCGCGAGCTCGCGGGGGTCCAGGCGCGGGTCGTCGTCGGAGGGCGCCTCCGTGGTGACCGGCGGGGCGACACCGCGCAACCGGTCGCGGATCTCGGCGAACTCGCGGTCGGCCAGCTCGAGCAGCCCGGCGGCGAGGGTGAAGCGGCGGTCGAACTCGCGGGCGTGCTCGTCGGGCACCGTGCCCTTGTAGCGGATGTCGTGCTCGAACTCGGCCCAGGCGTGCTGCAGCACGGTGCGGATCTGCACCTGCACCAGCTGGGAGCCTCCGTCGCTGGCCAGGTCGAGGAGGAGGTGGCGGCTGGCGTAGCCGAAGCGACCCTCGTCGGCCGTCTCCTGCCCGAGGTCGCGGTCGTCGGTGACCCTGATCTGCTCGGCGAGCACGTCGGCCACCGCGTCGACGTCGCCGGCCACGTAGGTGATCACGCGGACGCCGATCTGGTCGGTGAGCTGGGCCAGCGGGTCGTCGTACATCGGCTGGCCGGCGACCGTGCGCGCGGCCTTCTCGGCGAACGACGCGACAGTCTTGGTGCGTCCGGTGACCGAGAGGTAGTTGATGCCGGCCTCGTCGAGGATGCCGCGCACGAGGTCGACGGCCTCGTGGCCGGTGCGGGTGAGCGCGTCGTGCTGGGCGGCGTAGGTGCGCACGGCCGCGGCGACCACGTCGGCGTGGGTCGGCTCGGCGCGGCGCTCCTCGAGCAGGCGCAGGCTGGGGGTGACGATGTAGCCGGTCTCGAGGTCGCCGTAGCGGGTGACGTCGTCGGGGCGGGTGTCGGCGAACAGCGCGAGGTAGGCGCACAGCACCCCGTCGACCTGGTCCTCGACGCGGCGCAGCTGGGCCTTCTGGGTGGCGGTCTCGACGCTGGTGCGCAGCGCCTGCCAGGTCTCGTCGGTGGTGACCAGGGCCTCGACGTGCGTCATCAGCGCCAGCAGCTCACCGCGCAGCAGCTCGAGGTCGCGCCCCGGCTTGGCCTTGTAGCGCAGCACCTTCTCGAGCCCGAACAGCACGACCGTCGCCGGGTGGGGGTAGACCTCGATGGCGCGTCGCGCCCGCCCTGAGCGCGGGTCGATGTCGAGCCCGAGCCGCTTGGCGACCCGCGCGGCGCGGGTGCCGTTCTTGAACTCGGGCTTGCCGGTGTTGGAGGGGTGGGTGCCGGCGTCGAAGCGCCGGAAGTCCTTGCTGAGGGCCTGCTCGGCCGGCCGCGAGCCCGTGGCGTTCTTGACCACCAGCGGCGCGTCGATCGCGACCAGGCAGGGCCCGTCGTACGCCGCCAGCGCGGCCTCGATCTCGTCGTCGCCCTTGACCGCGCTCACCAGCAGCAGCCGCGCGTCGGCGTCGATGACGGCGACACCGGTGGGCTTCTTGTCCCCCCAGGCGAGGTCGATCCCGACGTAGTGCACGCCCCGACCCTAGGGGGCGGGCGGGAACGGGGCGCAGCACGGCGCGGGTGCCACCGGCGAGGATCATCCCCCGCTCAGTGCGGAGGATCCTCGCCGATCGACGGCACAGTCCTCACCGCAGGGAGTCGGACTGCCGCGCCAGCCGCGCGCACCGAGCACCCCGCCGACGATGACCGCGAGCCGGCACGGGTCGAGCACCTGCTGCCATCCGGGCCGCAGCGTCACCGAACCGTGGAGCACGGCCACGAGGTCGCGTCCGAGGTCGGCCCAGCGGTCGAGCGTCGCTGCGTGCCCAGGACGCCGTCGAGCTCGACGACGGTCTCGTGGTCGCGGTAGCGGACGTCGCGGCGGACGACCTGGATGACCTCGCCGTCGACGACCTGGGTCGCCTCGGTGACCTGACGCTCCCCGGTCGGCAGGCCGTGGGCACGCTCGACGTGTCGCAGGTAGCGCCACTCGAGCGGCGACTGCGCCCCCGCGCCGACGTCGACGAGCACCTCCCGCAGCAACGCCCGCCGCGGGAGCCTGGGGAATCGCTCCACCGCAGACGCCAGTCGCGGGGCCGTGGTGCGTCCGCTCCGCACGGCCTCGGCGAGGACCGCGACGGCGGCGTCCTCGGTCGCCTCGCGCGACGCCGTCAGCACCGCGGCGGGTTCGAGCCGCAGGCGCGGCGGTGAGGCCTCCAGCAGGGCCAGGTCGGCGAAGCGTCGCAGCTGGATCGTGCGCACACCATGCGGGTCGTCGACCCGGCGGGAGCGGTCGACCGCGACCTCGACCACGTCGCGACCCGGACGACGTGGGACCTCGACCCCGTGCAGACGGAGGGCGGACGCGCCGGCCAGCGCCGCCGGGGCGTGCACGAGGACGGCGGCCCACTCGCGCTGACCACGGGTGGGCGGCCCCGTGTGGTGGAGGTAGACGCCCTCGTGGACGCGGGACCACGCGCGGCCCCGGATCCGGCGGTCGATGGCGTCGTCGTCGCCGCCGTGCAGCAGCACCTGTCGGCGCGAGACGACCCCCGCCTGTCGTCGCAGCAGCCGCGTGATCGCCCGGTCGTCCATCGCGCCAGCCTGCGCCGGGCCCGACCCGGGCGCCGGTCGGGGCGAGCCGGGTCAGCCGGCGTACGCCACCGCCAGCGCCGCGCCCAGGCGGGCGTTGCTCTTCACCAGCGCGATGTTGGTGGCCAGGCTGGCGCCGCCGGTGAGCTCGACGATGCGCTTGAGCAGGTAGGGGGTGACGTCCTTGCCGGTGGTGCCGAGGGCGTCGAGGTCGCCCAGCGCCTGCGCGATCACGGCGTCGATCTCGGCGGCCGGGATCTCGTCGGCCCCGGGGACCGGGTTGGCGACCACGATGCCGCTGCTCAGGCCCAGCGAGCGGGCCGCGGTCATGGTCGCGGCGAGCTCGGCGACCGAGTCGCTGCGGGCGGGGGCGGCGTACCCGCTGGTGCGGGAGTAGAACGCGGGGAACTCGTCGCTGCCGTGCACCAGCACCGGGACGCCGTTGGTCTCGAGGACCTCGAGGGTCAGGCCGATGTCGAGGATGCTCTTGACCCCGGCGCAGACGACGGTGACGGGGGTGACGGCGAGCTCGGTGAGGTCGGCGGAGACGTCGAAGGTCTCGGCCGCGCCGCGGTGCACGCCGCCGAGCCCGCCGGTCACGAAGACGTCGATGCCGGCCAGCGCCGCCAGCCGCATGGTCGCCGCGACCGTGGTCGCGCCGTGCCCGCGGCGGGCCACGACGTGGGGCAGGTCGCGCACGCTGACCTTGGCGACCCCGGGGTCGCTGGCGAGCAGGTCGAGGTCGGCCTCGGCCAAGCCCGCGCGGGGGACGCCGTCGAGCACCGCGATCGTGGCGGGGGTGGCCCCGGCCTCGCGCACGATCGCCTCCACCTCGGTGGCCATCGCGACGTTGGCGGGGTAGGGCATTCCGTGGCTGATGATCGTGCTCTCGAGCGCGACCACCGGGCGCCCGTCGGCCAGGGCGTCGCGCACCTCGTCGGTCAGCCGGACCGGTGGGGGTAGGACAGTCACAGCAGGCTCCTCACGAGCGCGTCGGTCAGGTCGGGTCGCACGGTGTGGGCGCTGGCGACGGTCAGCGCGGCCGCGGCGTGGCCGTACGCCGCCGCCTCGGCCGCGGTCGCCCCGCCCAGCCAGGCGTGCAGGAAGGCTCCCAGCATGGCGTCGCCGGCGCCGGTGACGTCGACGACGTCCTCGACGAAGAGCGCGGGGTGGTCGACGGCCTCCTCGGGCCCGGTCAGTGTCGAGCCGTCGGGTCCGCGGCGCTCCCACACGAGCTCGGCGGTGACGTCGCCCAGCGCGGCGAGCTCGGCGGCGCCGGCGGAGACGAGGAACAGGGTGCGCCCGGCCAGGACCTCGCGCAGCCGGGCCGCCTTGGGGACGCTGACCGGGTCGAGGGCGACCGGGACGGTGCCCACGAGGTCGAGGGCCCGGGCGAGGGTGGCCGGGCCGAGGTTGCCGTCGAGCACCACCAGGTCGGCGCCGGCGAGCAGGTCGGCGTCGAGGTCGTCGGGCTCGAGCTCGCACGCCGCCATGTCGGAGACGCCGCCGACGAGCTCGCCCGAGGCGTCGAGGAGCGCGACGTAGGCACCGGTGGCGCCGTCGACCTGCCGCACGTGGGTGAGGTCGACCCCGGCCTCGGTGCTGGCCTCCACGACGAGGTCGCCGTGCTGGTCGCCGCCGACCGCGCTGACCAGGCTGGTCGGCGTACCGAGGCGGGCCAGGACCTCGGCGACGTTGCGGGCTACGCCGCCGGCGGTGACCGCCACGGTGCCGGGGTTGCTGCTCGCCGGCTCGGCCCGCTCGAGGGGGCGGGCGACGACGTCGACGTTGGCACCTCCGACCACCACCACGTTCACCACGGCGACACCCTCTCAGGAAACGATGAGGACTGATGTCGGCGGTGGTCACTACTGTCTCGCGCCAGAGGGACGACGAGAAGAGGGAGACGATGGTGGACATGATCCGGGCCGAGGGCCTGGTCAAGCGCTACAAGGAGGTCGAGGCGCTGGCCGGGCTCGACCTGGCCGTGCCCGAGGGCACCGTGCTGGCGCTGCTCGGGCCCAACGGAGCCGGCAAGACGACCGCGGTGCGCTGCCTGGCGACCCTGCTGGTGCCCGACGCCGGCAGCGCCGAGGTCGCCGGCGTCGACGTGCTGGCCGACCCCCAGGGCGTACGCCGCAAGATCGGCTTGTCGGGTCAGTACGCCGCGGTCGATGAGTACCTCACCGGCTACGAGAACCTCACGATGGTCGGGCGCCTCTACGGCCTGGGCAAGAAGCGCTCGCAGGAGCGCGCCCGCGAGCTGCTCGAGCGCTTCGACCTCGCCGACGCGGGCGACCGGCCCTCCAAGACCTACTCCGGCGGCATGCGCCGGCGCCTCGACCTGGCCGGCGCGCTCGTCGCCGCGCCCCCGGTGCTGATCCTCGACGAGCCGACCACCGGGCTCGACGTGCGCGCCCGCCAGCAGATGTGGGAGGTGATCCGCGAGCTCGTCGCCTCGGGCGCCACCCTGCTGCTGACCACCCAGTACCTCGAGGAGGCCGACCGGCTCGCCGACGACATCGTCGTGATCGACCACGGCCAGGCGATCGCCCGCGGCACCGCCGACGAGCTCAAGGCCCAGACCGGCGGCGAGCGGGTCGAGGCCGTGGTGGCCGAACGGGCCGACGTCGAGACCGTCGTCCGCCTGCTCGCGCCCCACGCGGTCGGCGACGTCCAGACCGACGACCGCTCGGTCGGGGCGGCCGTCCACGACGGCACGGCGACGCTGCGCCGCCTGCTCGACGACCTCGCGGAGGCGCGGGTGCGGGTCCTCGACGTCGGCCTGCGCCGACCGACCCTCGACGACGTCTTCCTGTCCCTGACCGGGCACGCCCCGGCCGACGCCACCCCCACTGCCGACGACGACGCGGAGGTCCACGCATGAGCAGCACGACGCAGGCCCTGGGCGACGGCTGGGTCGTCGCCCAGCGCAACCTGATCAAGATCAAGCGGGTGCCCGAGGTGCTCGTCTTCGTGCTGATCAGCCCGATCATGTTCGTGCTGCTCTTCGCCTACGTCTTCGGCGGCGCGATCGAGCCGCCCGGCGCGGTCGGCTACAAGGAGTTCCTCATCGCCGGCATCTTCGCCCAGACCGTCGTCTTCGGGGCCACGTTCACCGGCGCCGGCCTGGCCGAGGACATGCAGAAGGGCATCATCGACCGGTTCCGGTCGCTGCCGATGTCGCGCACCGCGGTGCTCGTGGGTCGCACGACCTCCGACGTCGTCTACAACGTGCTCTCGCTCATCATCATGGCCCTGACCGGGCTGGTGGTCGGCTGGCGCATCCGCGAGGGGGTCGCCGACGCGCTGCTCGGGTTCCTGCTGCTGCTCGTCTTCGCCTACGCGGTCAGCTGGATCATGGCCTACGTCGGTCTGCTGGTGCCCAGCGTCGACGTCATCAACAACGCCTCGTTCGTGGTGATCTTCCCGCTGACCTTCGTCTCCAACGCGTTCGTGCCGGCCGAGTCGTTCGACGGGGTGCTCAAGCAGTTCGTGCTCTACAACCCGGTCTCCACCCTGACCCAGGCCAGCCGCGAGCTCTTCGGCAACACCGGCGGCCAGGCCGCGCCCGACGCCTGGTCGATGCAGCACCCGGTGGTCTACACGCTGGCGTGGGTGGTGCTGATCCTGGTCGTCTTCGTGCCGCTGTCGGTGCGGCAGTTCCGGCTGTCCGGCTCGCGGTGAGCCACCGGACGGTCCAGAGACCTACCGCGTGACGGCCAGCAGCCGGTCGTCGCCGTCGGCGGGGTCGCCGCGCCCGTCGGTGTTGGACGTGGCGACCCACAGCACCGACCCGTCGGCGGTCGACACCGCGTTGCGGATCCGGCCGTACCTGCCGCGCAGGTGGGCCACGGGCTCCTCGACCCGCACCGCCGCGACGTCGGCGACGGGGTCGGGCTCGTCGTCGCCTGGCCGCTGGGCGGTGGCGCTGGCCGGGGAAGGCGTGACCTCCCACAGCGTCTCGCCCTTGAGGCCGGCGAGCCACAGCGAGCCGTCCCACCACGCGATGCCCGAGGGCGAGGCGTCGTCGGTGCTCCACACCGCCTTGGGGTCGACGAAGTCGTCGCCCCCGCCGGTGCCCTCGACCTCGGGCCACCCGTAGTTGCCGCCGGGCACGATCAGGTTGAGCTCGTCGAAGCGGTCCTGCCCGAACTCCGACTCCCACAGCCGGTCGCCGGCATCGAAGACGAGGCCCTCGACGTTGCGGTGGCCGAGCGAGAGCACGGCCGTCCCCGAGGGGTTGCCGGGCGCCGGCTCGCCGTCGAGCGTGTAGCGCAGCACCTTGCCCGACAGCGAGTCCGGGTCCTGGGCGTCCTCGGGCACGCCGTTGTCGCCGGTGCCGACGTAGAGCAGGTCGTCGGGCCCGATGACCATGCCGCCGCCCTGGTGGAACGACGCCCCGCCCGGGATGCCCGAGACGACCTCCTCGGGCTCACCGAGGGTGCTGCCGTCCCAGCTCATCCGCACGACGCCGTTGTCGGACTCACCGGTGCGGAAGGCGTAGAGGGTGTCCTGGTCGCGGGTCAGCGCCAGGCCGAGCAGCCCGCTCTCGCCCTCGGCGCGGACCCCGTCGACCGACCCGACGACCCGCGGCGGCTCTGCCCCGCCGGCCGGCACCAGCCGGATCTCACCGGTGTCGCGCGACCCGACGAGCAGCCCACCGCCGACCAGCGGCGCCAGGCCCCACGGGGTCTGCAGGTCGGTGGCGATGTCGGTGGTCCGCAGCTCCTCCTCGTCGGACGCCTGGTCGGGCGCCCCGGTGCGGGTGTCGGGGTTGGCCTCGCTCGTGGGGTCGTCGGAGCAACCGGTCAGGAGCCCGACGACGAGACCGACGCTGGCCAGGGCGGAGACGACGCGCATGTCCCCAGGGTGACCGACCGCGCCAAGCCGGGCGGGCGGCGTACGGGTCTGGACCGGGTCGGACGGGGTCGGACGGGGTCAGTCGTCGAGGTCGCGGGCCCAGCTCCAGGCGTAGTCGGGGTCCTCGCAGGCCAGCCCGCCCTCGCCGAGCTCGAGCGGGGCGAAGGTGTCGACCATGACGGCCGACTCCTCGAAGCGCTCGGCACCGAGCGAGGCCTCGATCGCGGAGGGCTGCGGGCCGTGGGCGTGGCCGCCGGGGTGCAGCGAGATCGAGCCGAGGCCGATGCCCGATCCCTTGCGCGCCTCGTAGTCGCCGGCGACGTAGA